>JAKCEJ010000205.1 GCA_021838065.1 Pseudomonadota bacterium | reverse complement strand
CCGCCGCGGGGCATGCGCGGCACACCGCCAATCCCGCCCATGCCACCCATGCGCTCGCCGGAGCCCGGCATGGCGCCGAAGCGGCTCGGCCCGAAGCGCGGGACGCCCGGCATCGGGCCCATCTGGCGCAGCTGCTGTCGCTGCATCCGACGCATCGCCCGTTGCTGCATCATCCGTTGCTGCATGTGCTCGATCATGCTCTGCCGCTCGGCGGGAGTGGCCCGGCGCCAGCGCTCGCGCAGCATCCGCCGCCGCCACGCCGGCAGTCGCTCGAAGGCGTGGAAGCTGCGCCGGATCGCCGCGCGCTGCCGCGCCGGCAGCGCGCGGAACTGCCGCCAGCGGCGCCGCAACAGCTCGCGCTGCTGCGGCGTCATGTGGCGCCATTTGCGGAAGCGCTGCTGCGCCTTGTGCCGCTCGGCCGGCGTCATGTGCAGCCAGATGCGGCTGCCGCGCGCCAACGCGCGCTGGCGGGCCGGCGGCAGCTGCGCCCAGCGGACGCTCAGCGCCCCGAGCAGCCGCTGCTGCTCGGGCGCCAGCGCCGACCAGGGCACTCCCGCGCGCGCGCCGCCCTGCGCCGATTGGGCGAGCGCCCAGGCCGGCGTAGCCGCCAGCACCAGGGTCAGAATCACGGCGCGCCAGGTCCGGGCCATCAGCTGCTTGCCTTGTGCTTCACCGGCGGCCGGCCGGCGGGCTTCTTGGTCTTCGCCGGCACGCGGGGCGCGCGCGCGGGAGTGCCGAGGTCCAGCTGCGACAGGTAGGCCATCCACCGGGCGCCATCGGACTTGCTGCCGTGGTCGGTAGGATCGCTCTCGCCGAGGAACTCGAGCAGCCCCATCTGAACCTGTTGGTGAGTCTGTGGCGGCGGCGGCGGCGCGGCGGCGCGCGCGCTCGGCGCGAGCGCCGCTGCCAGAAGCACGGCCGCCGTTGCGCTGTAGCATCGCTCAGCCGCCATTCTTGTCCGGCTCGCCGTCAGCGGCTGCGGGGGAGGCCGGCGCGCTGCGTGCCTGCTCCGCGGCCCACTCGTAGAACTGCCCGTCGCCGTCCTCGACCAGCGCCAGTCCGTCCCGGTCGGTCAGCAGCGTCATGTCCTGCGGCGTCATTACCACGCCGGCGCCGGCGGCAAACGGCGGCGGTGCCGCCGGGCGCGGCCCCAGGACCAGCACCAGCAGGGCCCCCGCGGCGAGCGCGCCGGCGGCCGGCAGCCAGATGCGCCGCCCCAGCAGGCTCTGGCGCCACGCGCCGCGCCGCTCGCCGGCTTCGGCCAGCGCCGCGTGACGCGCCTGGTTCAGGCGCGAGCGCACCCGGCCGCTCGCCGCGCCCGCATCGCGCTGCAGCAGCTCGCCGAGCTGCCGCTCGAATGCCGCCAGTTCGTGAGACTCGCTCATCTCAGATCACCCAGTTGCGCCCGCAGCGCGCGCAGCGCCCGGAAATAATGTGTTTTGACGCTCCCCTGCGAGCAGCCCATCGCGTGCGCCGTCTGCGCGACGTCGAGACCCTCGAGCGTGCGCAGCAGGAAAACCTGCTGCTGGCGCCGCGGCAGCGCGGCCAGCGCCTGCTGCAGCGCCGACATCGTCTCGTCGATCTCGATGCGCCGCAGGACGGGCACCTCCGGGCTCACGGCCGTGGCGAGCGGGTCGTTCGCACCGTCCGGCTCGGCGGCGAACGGCAGCCATGACATCACCCGATCGCGCACGCTGCGCCGCCGCTGCAGGTCGCGAATCCGATTCTCCAGAATCCGGTAGAACAGCGGCTTCCATTGATCGGCGGGCCGATCCGCGTAGGCCCGCGCGAGCTGCAGCATCGCATCCTGCACGGCATCGAGGGCATCGTCCTCGTGCCGCAAGGCCGCCTGCGCGATGCGGAACGCCTTCAGTTCAACGCTCGCCAGGAACTGGCCGAGCGAGGGCTGTGCGGTCTGGGCATTCGAATCTGATCGATCCACGTCGCCGCGTAAGGCAGCCGGCATGCTATAAGGCGACGCGAGCGTAGCAGACTCTGCCATAGCCCGTATTAACGCGGCCCCGCCCTGTCGGTTGACGGCGACGAGGGGACGGCGGGTGAATCGCACCGCAGATTTTTTTCAAGAGCTTTTCATGTCTCGCGCCCCCGTGCTCCGCGTGGCCGTGGCGACACCGCTGCGCCAGCTGTTCGATTACCGTGGCCCGGCAGACCCGATCCGTCCCGGCATGCGGGTCCGCGTGCCCTTCGGCCGGCGGCGGATGATCGGCGTGGTCATGGCTGCCGCCGAGGCGTCAGACGTTGCCGAGGACAAGCTCAAGACAGTGCTCGAGACGCTGGATGACCGGCCGGTCTTCGATGCCGGGATGCTCGAGCTGCTGCAGTGGGCGGCCGGCTATTACCACCATCCGATCGGGGAGGTGGTGGCCGCGGCCCTGCCGAAGGCCCTGCGCCTGGGCGCGAGCCTCGCCGCTCAGGAGGAGCGCTGGCGGATCACCGCGGCGGGCCACGCGGCGTGCGAGCAGGGCGAGCCGCGGCGCGCGCCGCGGCAACGCGAGCTGCTCGCGGTGCTGCTGCCCGGGGAGCGCTCAACGGCGCAGCTGCGCGAGCAGCTGGGAGATGCCTGGAGAGCCGCCGCCCGCCCGCTCGGTGCGCGCGGCTGGATCGAGTCGGCGCAGGTATCGAGCACCCCGCCGGCGGCGGGGGATGCGGCGCCGCCCGCTCGCGCCGGACCGCCGCTCAACGACGAGCAGCGCGAGGCCGCCGGGCGGATCGAGGCATCACTCGGGCAATTCGGCGCATTCGTGCTGCAGGGCATCACGGGCAGCGGCAAGACCGAGGTCTACCTGCGCGTGACCGCGCAGACGCTCGCACAGGGCCGCAGCGCGCTCGTGCTGGTGCCGGAAATCGGCCTCACCCCGCAGCTCGTGGGACGGTTCCGCGATCGCTTCGGCGTGCCCATGGCGGTGCTGCACTCGGGACTGACCGACCACGAGCGGCTGCTCGGGTGGCGCGAGGCATACGCGGGTCGCGCGCGCATCGTGCTCGGCACGCGCTCGGCGGTGTTCGCACCGGTGGCAGATCTCGGCGTCATCATCGCCGACGAGGAGCACGACGCCTCGTACAAACAGCAGGACGGGGGCTTCCGCTACTCGGCGCGGGACCTGGCCGTGATGCGAGCGCGCGGCGCCGCGGTGCCCGTCGTGCTCGGCTCGGCCACGCCCGCGCTCGAAACCCTGCACAACGTTGCCGCCGGCCGCTACACGCGCCTGGCACTGACTCGGCGCGCCGTGCAGTCCGCGCCTCCGCGGCTGGCGCTGATCGACCTGCGCGCCCATGCCCATAGCGCCGGCCTGTCGACGCCCGCGATGCAGGCCATCGAGCGCCACCTCGGCGCCGGCGGTCAGGCGCTGGTCTTTCTCAACCGGCGCGGCTACGCGCCGACGCTGCTGTGCACCGCCTGCGGCTGGGTCGCGCCGTGCAAAGACTGCGACGCGCGCCTCACCGTGCATCTGGCCGCGCAGGCGCTGCGGTGCCACCACTGCGGCGCCGAGGCTCCCCTGCCGCAACGCTGTCCGCAGTGCGGCTTCGCGGTCAAGCCGGTGGGTCAGGGCACCGAGCGCCTCGAGGAGACGCTCGCGCAGCGCTTCCCCGGCGTGCCGTGCGTCCGGCTCGACCGCGACGTGGTGCGGCGCCGTGGCGACCTCGAGGCGGCGGTGCAGCGCATTGCCTCCGGTGAGGGCCGCATCCTGGTGGGCACCCAGATGGTGACCAAAGGGCACGATTTCCCGAACGTGACGCTGGTGGTGGTGCTCAATGCGGACCAGGGGCTGTTCAGCACGGATTTCCGCGCTCCGGAGCGTCTGGCGCAGACCATCGTGCAGGTCGCCGGCCGCGCCGGACGCGGCGCGCGCCCCGGCGAGGTGCTCATCCAGACGGAGTTCCCCGACCATCCGCTGCTGACGGGTCTGCTCCAGGAAGGCTACGAGGGCTTCGCTCGCACCGCGCTCACGGAGCGGCGGCAGGCCGCCTGGCCGCCCTTCAGCCGCCTCGCCGCGGTGCGCGACTCGGCGCGCACCGCGCAGTCGGCGCTCGACTTTCTGGCCGATGCGCGCGCGCTCGCCGACGGGGAGTGCGGCGTGCGACTGCTCGGCCCGGTGCCGGCGGCGATGGCCAAGCGCGCCGGGCGGCATCATGCGCAGCTGCTGATCGAAAGTCCCGAGCGCGCCGCGCTGCACCGCTTCCTCGAGGCATGGCTACCGCTGCTGCAGGCGCTGCCGAGCGCGCGCCGGGTGCGCTGGGCGCTCGATGTCGATCCGATGGAGCTGTTTTAATCGGGTAGAATTCGCTGTTTCCCCTGGTTCGGACCCGATTTCCTTGAAGCAGCAACTCGAGCAACTCCTGGTGCGCGCCCTCGCCACCCTCGGCGGCGCGCTCGCCGAGCCGGCCGCGGCCGAGGCGGCATCCGTCGAACGCAGCCGCGACGCGCGTCACGGCGATTTCGCGACCAACATCGCGTTGCGCCTGGCGAAGACGGCCGGCAGCAAACCCCGCGAGCTCGCGCAGCGGATCGTCGCGGCCCTGCCGCCGAGCCCCGTGGTGCTGCGCACCGAGATCGCCGGCGCCGGCTTCATCAATTTCCATCTCTCCCCCGCGGCCTACGGCGAGGAGCTGGCAGAGATCCACGCGCGCGCCGGGTGCTACGGACACGGCACGCTCGGCAAGGGCGAGCGCGTGCTGCTCGAGTTCGTCTCGGCCAACCCCACAGGGCCGCTGCACGTCGGGCACGGGCGCCAGGCGGCCTACGGCGCAACGCTTGCCAACATCCTCGCGGCCGTCGGCTTCGAGGTCGCGCGCGAGTACTACATCAACGATGCCGGCCGGCAGGTTGACATCCTGGCCGTCAGCACCTGGATACGCTATCTCGAGGCGTGCGGCGAGACGCTGCCGTTTCCGGAGAACGGTTATCGCGGAGATTACGTACGCGCGATCGCGGCGCAGCTGCGAGCCGCGGAGGGCGAAGGCCTGCGCCGCGCGGCGGCGAGCGTGCTCTCCGGCCTGCCGCCGGATGCGCCCGCAGGCGACAAGGAAGCCTATGTCGATGCGCTGATCGGGCGCGCCCGCGAGCTGATCGGCGCCGAGGCCTTCGGCCGCGTGCTCGCGCTGTCGCTCGCGCAGATGCTCGCGGACATCCGTGACGATCTCGAGCAGTTCGGCGTGCGCTTCGAGCGCTGGTACTCGGAACGGGAGCTTGAGCGCAGTGGGGCCATCGACCGGGCGCTCACGCGCCTGGAGCGCGACGGCCGACTGTACCGCGAACAGGGCGCGACCTGGTTCCGCGCCACGGACTTCGGCGACGAGAAGGACCGGGTGGTGGTGCGCGAGAACGGCCAGAAGACCTACTTCGCCTCCGACATCGCCTACCACCTTGAGAAGCGCGAGCGCGGCTTCGAGCGTCTCATCGACGTGCTGGGCGCCGACCACCACGGCTACGTGGCGCGGGTGCGCGCCGGGCTCACCGCCATGGGCGAGCCGGGCGAGAGCCTCGAAGTCAATCTGATCCAGTTCGTGAGCCTGTTCCGCGGCGGGGAGAAGATCCCGATGGGCAAGCGCGAGGCGCAGTTCGTGACGCTGCGCCAGCTGCGCGAGGAGGTCGGCAACGACGCCTGCCGCCTCTTCTATCTGATGCGCAGCCACGACCAGCCGCTCGATTTCGATCTGGAGCTCGCCAAGTCGCGCACCAACGAGAATCCCGTGTACTACATCCAGTACGCGCACGCGCGCGTGGCCAGCGTGCTG
>JAKCEJ010000204.1 GCA_021838065.1 Pseudomonadota bacterium | reverse complement strand
TGACCTGGCTGGCGAGCTGCGCGCTCGCCGCGATCCTCTCCTGCTCCGCCCGGGCCGCCGACCTGGGCAAGCCGGTGACGCCCCCGCGCTATGCCGAGCGCCTTTATCCGCCCTGGTCGCACGGGCAGAACAATCCGGCGCTGCGCCGGGGCCTTGAGTTCACCGTGCCCGGGGTGGACGACATGGCCGACTTTCACGGCAGCATCGATCACCCCGCGCTGGTGATCTATGTCGGCGGCAACTATTACTTCGCGATGGCGCCGCTGGTGCAGGCGTTCGAGGCCGAGCATCCGCGGCTGCGCGGGCGGATCTTCTACGTGACCATTCCGCCCGGGCTCTTGATCAAGGCGATGGCGCTCGGCGGCACGTTCACCTCGGGCAACCTCACGTTCACGGCCGCGCCCGACGTGTATGCGGCGGGGCTGGAGAAGGTGCGAGCCCAGATCGCGGCCGGACGGCTCGTGCCGCCCGCGGTGCCCTACACCACCAACAACCTGACCATCATGGTGCCGGCCGGCAATCCCGCGCACATCCGGGGGCTCGCCGACCTCGGCAGGCCCGGCGTGCGCCTGGCGATGCCCAACCCCGCCTGGGAGGGCGTGGCGCGGCAGATCGAGCTGGCCCTGAGCAAGGCGGGCGGACCGGCGCTGGCGCACACGGTCTACGTCGCCAAGGTCGCCGACGGACAGACGATCCTGACGCATATCCACCACCGCCAGACACCGCTGTTCCTGATGCAGGGCCTGGCCGATGCCGGCGTCACCTGGAAGTCGGAGGCGATCTTCCAGGAGCAGATCGGACACCCCATCAGCCACGTCGACATTCCTGCGTCCGAAAACGTCACGGCTGTCTACGCGGCCGCGGTGGTGCGCGGCGCGCGCCACCCGCGGGCTGCCCGCGCCTGGATCGCGTTCCTGCGCTCACCCGCGGCGCAGCGCATCTTCGCCCGTTACGGCTTCAAGCCCGTCGCCGGCGGGGACAAGGCCCATCGGGGCGGCGCACGCGCCTCGGGCCGCCGTTAACCTCGTGCGGAGAACACCATGAGCTCATCCCCACTCGGGCGCGAACCGGCCGCAGACGCGGCCCGCACCTCGCGCCAGCTCGCTCTGGCGCTGCTCGCGGTGCGCTTCGTGCAGGGCTGGATCTACTGGGGCGGCGGCAGCCGCCGCTTCATCTACGCTCCCTCGAAGCTTGATCCCCATGCGCACAGCTGGATGGCCAATAAGTTCCAGACGGCCATGCCCGGGGCAATCCTCGGCATGGGCCATGTCGTCGACTACCTGCTGCACCACTTCGCCCTGCTCTACGCCGGGGTGATCGTGTTCAGCGCCGTGGAGCTGATCTTCGGGCTGTTCCTGCTCGCCGGCTTCATGACGCGTCTCTCGGCGCTGGTGACGATCGGCCTGAGCTTCGTGCTGATGCTGCTGTTTGGCTGGCAGGGCGCCACGTGCATCGACGAGTGGACCATGGCCTCGGCCAATTTCGGCATGGGCGTGGCGCTGTGGCTGGCCGGCGCCGGAGCCCTCTCGCTCGACGCTTGGCTGCTCAGGCGCCATCCGCAGCTCGCCACCACGAGATGGTTTCAGTGGTTCGGCAGCGCCCCGTGGGACGCCGTCCGGCTGCGCAAATGGAGCCTGATCAGCGGTGTGGCGACCGTGCTCTTCGTCGTGCTCTCCTACAACTACTACCGCGGCTCGGTGCTGACGCCGTTCCACGGAGGTCCGGTGAGTCCGGCTGCGCACCACATCAGCCTCTCGGCCGGCCGTTTGAATGCCGACGGCAGCGTGCGCTTCACCGCCTATCTCGATGCGGGCACACCGGCGGCGCCGGCCAACGTGGTCCGCGCGGATCTCCTTGGGCCCGGGGATGCTCCGGTTGAGCACTGGGACGGCGCAGCGCTTGCGGCACTGCCGCCGAGCGCGTTCGTGAATGAGTATGCCTACAACCAGTTCGGACCCGGCTATGCGGGCATCACCGCGAAAGTCGGGGCGCGCGCGACCATCACGCTGCCGCCCGCGCAGCCCGGCCTGCAGCTGCCGGCCGGCCGCTACCGGCTGGTGCTGCACTCCGTGAACGGACGTCCGTTCGCGCTTGCGCTCGCGTTAGGCGACTGAGGCAGGGGATCCCCGCCAGGCTCGGTCCGCGGCTCAGAACCGCACCGCCACCGCGAGGTTCACCACCGGATACCAGTCGAGCACGTCGACCTTGTGCTGCAGACTCTGCCGCTCGAGGAGCAGATCGGTCTGCGCCGTCGCGCACAGGGGGCTGCCCGGCGGCGCGGCCGAGCCGCATTGCGCATTGAGCGTCACCTGCGGCGCGCCGCCGTAAATCGCGCCAACGTCGAGGAGGAAATGCACGCGGCCGCTGCTGCCTGTCGGGTTGCCCCAGCCGAAGCCCACGTAGGGCCCGACGGGATGGGCGAACTTCGCCTGCCCCGTGAGTGAGCCGATCTGCTGCGTGGTGTAGGTATTGCCGTTGAACGTGTAGGTGCCCTGCGTCGGCTGCCCGACCACATCGAGCTTGGTGGCGTCATCGGCCACGCCGGCGGTGAGGTGAAAGACGCCTTTGAAGGGATACCAGTCGAGCAGCGCCGTGGCGATGCCGAGCTTGAGCTTGCCGCGGTAGTCGACATCGCTCGTGTTGACGGAATGATTCAGATCGAAGGCGCTGTATCCCAGGCGCATGCCCCATTGGCGCGAGAAACCGAAATCCAGGCTCAGGCCGACCCCGGGCGTGCCCGCCCCCAAGGCCATGGCGAAGCGGGGCGCCGCAGCGCTAGTGCGCGGCAGCCCGGTCAAAGCGATGCCAACCAGGACGATTGCAATGCCTACGGACCGGCGGCGCGCTGCGCGCGGCCGGGCATTCCGCAAGCTGACTGGGCGATGCACGTTGACCTCCCGAGGACGCGGGCGGCCCCCCGACCCGGCGGGCGCCGCAGCGAGTATCAAGCGATTTCAGGCGACGCCACAATAGCGAAAGCCGCCATGGGATGACCGAGAAGCGCATCACGCCCGGTGCGCCGCATGGCCCCGGCCGTGGCGCTCAAGGCCCGCC
This sequence comes from Pseudomonadota bacterium, assembly GCA_021838065.1. Lineage (GTDB taxonomy): Bacteria > Pseudomonadota > Gammaproteobacteria > Steroidobacterales > Steroidobacteraceae > 13-2-20CM-66-19. The sequence goes on along the minus strand of JAKCEJ010000204.1, from coordinate 2,730 downwards.
GCGCTCCCCGGCGCGCCGCCGCCGGCGCTGCACGGCGGTGAGAAAGCCGCGCAGGATATTGACCTCGTTGCGGTCCAGCTCGGCGCGCTGCAGGAAGCGGCGGATACGCCCCATCAGGTGCGTGCCGCTCTGGGTGCGATCACGGAAATCGACCTCCTCCAGGACCTGCGCGAAGTGTTCGTACAGCCGCTCGAGTTCCGCCGGATCGGCGAGCGGCCCGGCCGCCGGGGCCGGCTCGACCGACACGCCACCGGCTCGAAAGAGCTCGTACGCGACGATCTGCACCGCCATGGCGAGATTGAGCGAGGGGTACGTACCGCTCGCCGGGATGCACACCAGCAGGTGCGCCGCCTCGAGCTGCTCGTTGGTCAGGCCGGCGCGCTCGGAACCGAACAGGACCGCGACCGGACCGCGGACGGTCTCACTCAGCAGGCGCCCGGCCGCCTCGCGCACATCGGCCACGCGGAAGTACTGATCCCGCTCGCGCGAGGTGGTGGCCGCGACGAAACCGCAGCCCGCGAGCGCCTCGGGCAGGGTCTCGACCACGCGCGCGCGCGCAAGCACGTCGTCCGCCCCCGAGGCGCGGGCGGCGGCCTCGGGGTGCGGAAACTGGCGCGGACTCACCAGCACGAGCTGCTCGAGGCCCATGTTCTTCATGGCGCGCGCCGCCGCCCCGATGTTCCCGGGGTGCGACGTCTCAACCAGTACGATGCGGATCTGCCCTTTGTCCATCGCCCTCAGTGGGTTGCGGCCTCGCCGGCTCAACCGGCCGGCTCGGCGACCCGGCGGCGCAGCTTGCTATGGTGGTACCCGTAAAAGGCATACACCACGGCGCCGATCACCGTCCACACGACCAGGCGCACCCACGTGCTGCCGGGCAGCTTGTAGACCATGAAGCCGCACACCCCCGCGCCGAGGAGGCAGGTTACCCAGGGCGCCGGCACTCTGAAGGGGCGCTCCAGATCCGGCCGGGTATAGCGCAGCACGAGAACGCCGATGCACACCGTGATGAAGGCCATCAGCGTGCCGATCGAGACCAGCTCGCCGAGCAGATCGACCGGGAACAGCCCGCCGATCGCAGCGGCGCAGACGCCCGTGATGACCGTGCCGGTCGACGGTGTGCTGAATTTCGCATGAATGCGGCCGAACACTGGCGGCAGCAGCCCGTCCTGGGCCATGGAGTAGAAGATGCGCGCCTGCGCGATGGTCATCACCAGCATCACCGAGGTCATGCCGAAGATGGCGCCGAGGTCGATCGGCAGCGAGAACCAGTGCAGCTGCGGGTACGCATCGAGCGCGAGCGCGAGCGGCGCTGCGACATTGAGCTTCTTGTAGCTCACCATGCCGGTGAGCACCGCCGAGACCGCCACGTAGAGCAGCGTGCAGATGATCAGGCTCGAGAGAATGGCGATCGGCATGTCGCGCTGCGGGTTCTTTGCCTCCTGCGCAGTGGTGGAAATCGCATCAAAGCCGATGTAGGCAAAGAATATGACCCCGGAGGCGGTGAACACCCCGCTCCAGCCGAACTGGCCCGGCTGCCCGGTCGGCGCCGGAATGAACGGATGCCAGTTGGCATGCTGGATGAACCCCATGCCGAGCACGATGAACAGCACCACCACGGCCACCTTCAGGGTGACGATGACGGTATTGAACTCGGAGGATTGCTTGATGCCGATATAACACACCGTGGCGAGCGCCGCGACGATCAGCACGGCTGGCACGTTGAGAATGGCGCCGGAGGTCGCGACGGAGAAGCTGCCGGGCGTGGCCTGCATGAACGGCGCGTGCGAGAGGGCGTACGGGAGGTGCACGCCGAATTCCCCGAGCAGGCGCAATACGTACCCAGACCAGCCCACGGACACTGTCGCCACCGCGAACAGGTACTCGAGCACCAGGTTCCAGCCGATGAACCACGCGACGGCCTCTCCGAGGGTCGCGTAGGTGTACGAATAGGCGCTGCCCGACACCGGGATCATCGCCGCGAACTCCGCGTAGCACAGGCCCGCGAACGCGCAGCCGATCGCGGCGATGATGAACGAGAGCACGAGGGCCGGGCCGGCGTACTGCGCGGCCGCGACGCCGGTCAGAACGAAAATGCCGGTACCGATAATCCCCCCGATACCGAGCATGGTGAGCGCCGTTGCCGAGAGCGTGCGCTTGAGCGAATGACCCGCGGCATCCGAGGCTTCCGCCGACTCGATTTCGGCGACCGTTTTTGTTGCAAAAAGCTGGCTGATCATGCCGGGACTGTACACAAGGCCATCCCGGATTGCGAGGCAGCCCGCCGGGCGCGGCGGGCAACTCAGCGCGTGCGCAACTCCGCCGGCACGAACGGCGCAAACAGCTCGAGCAGCGCCGAATACACCTTGGGCGTGCCGGCGAGTACGTGTCCGCCCTGGCGGTACTCCTCGCCGGCGAGCGTGCCGATGTGCCCGCCGGACTCCTGCACCAGGAGCGTGCCGGCCGCCGTGTCCCACGGCGAGAGCCCGAGCTCCCAGAACCCGTCGATGCGCCCGGCCGCGACATAGGCCAGATCGAGCGCCGCGGCGCCCGGGCGGCGGACGCCCGCCGTGTTCTGCGTGGCCGCCCTGAGCATGGCGAAGTACGCATCCAGGTAGCGGTCGTTGGCGCGGAACGGGAAGCCCGTGCCGATGAGCGCGCCCTCGAGCGTGCGCTGCTTGCTCACCCGGATGCGGCGGTTGTCGAGGTGCGCACCGCCGCCGCGCGAGG
>JAKCEJ010000203.1 GCA_021838065.1 Pseudomonadota bacterium | reverse complement strand
GAGCCGGCGCGCCTCCCCCAGCGCGCCCCGACACTTGCCGACCTGGACACCGGCGACCCGGCGGTCGCAGCGGTGATCGGCAGGGTCCGCGTCGTTCAGGGCCACGCCATCCCGATCCTCATTCTCGGCGAGACGGGCACTGGCAAGGAACTCCTGGCGCACGCGGTCCATAACGAATCCGCGCGCCGCAGCGGTCCGTTCGTGGCCGTCGATTGCGCCTCGCTGCCCGAGTCGCTGATCGAGGCGGAGCTGTTCGGCTACGAGGACGGCGCATTCACGGGCGCGCGCCGCCGCGGCGCCCCGGGCAAGATCCTCCTCGCCGACGGCGGTACGCTCTTTCTCGATGAGATCGGCGATATGCCGCTCGCGCTGCAGACCCGATTGCTGCGCGCGCTGCAGGAGCGGGCGGTGCTGCCGCTCGGGGCGAGCAAGGAGCGCCCCGTCGATTTCGCGGTGATCTGCGCCACGCACCGCGATCTGAAGGACATGATGCGGCGCGGAACATTCCGCGAAGACCTCTATTACCGGCTGAATGGTCTCACGGTGCGGCTGCCGGCGCTGCGCGAGCGGCAGGACCTCGAGGCGCTCTTGGAGCGCATCCTGCACGCGCAGGGGGTGTCGGTGCCGCGCTTCGCGCCCGAGGTGCTCGCCGCATTCCACCGCTACCACTGGCCGGGCAACATACGCCAGCTCACCAATGTGCTGCGCACCGCGGGCGTCCTGGCCGGCCCCTCGGGACAGATCGGGCCGCAGCAGCTGCCCGAGGACTTCCTCGATGACCTGCCGCACGAGCCTGATGCGTCGGTGGCGCCAGCCTCGGCGCGCGCCGCGGAGGAGGATCTCAAGGCGCTGCGTACGGGCGCGGTGGCAGCGGCGCTGCAGCGCAGCGCGGGGAACATTTCCGCGGCGGCGCGCGCGCTCGGCGTCTCGCGCAACACCGTCTACCGCGCGCTCAGATCCACCCGCTCAACGTAGAGTGAGCGTGACGCCCGCGAGCGCGTTCAGGCCGGGCGCCGGCTCGAAGTACGCTCCGCTCGACTGATTGACGATCACCGCCGCCACGTAGCGGCGGTTCAGCAGATTGTTGATCCGCAGGAAGACCTCGAGGCGCTGCGAGCCGACATCGGTGCGATAGCCGCCGCTCACGTTCAGCTCCGAGTAGGCGCTGGCGTAGGCGGTGTTCGCCTGATTTGCGGGGATCGCGCCCAGGTACTGTCCGCTCAGGCTCGCGTGCCAGCCGAGCTTGCCGCCCCAGGTGAGCTTGGCGTAGGCGTCGTTGCGCGGAACGCCGGGCAGACGATTGCCGGCGGGAATGACCTGCGTCGGGGTCACGCAGGGCACGACGCTGCAGGTGCGGAATGCGTCGATATAGATCGCTTCGAGGTAGGTGTAGGACAGCTGCAGATGCCAGCGCGGCATGAAGTGGTATTCGAGCGAGGCCTGGGCACCGCTGCGCCGCGTGCGCCCGGCGTTCTGGTAGGTCGAGCGACCGCCGTGGTTTGAGACCACGACGATTTCGTCATTGGTGTGGGTGAGGAAGGCCGCTACCGTCGCGTACAGCGTGCGGCCCACCTGGATTTTCGCGCCGATCTCGCCGTTATTGCTGCGCGCCGGCCGCAGCGCGAGGTTGTTGCCGGGCTGCCCGTCGGGGCGGTAGGCGAGCTCCGAGGCGAGCGGGGTGCGAAAGCCCTCGCCGAAGGCGGCGTAGAGGTGCAGCCAGTGCCGCGGCGCGTAGAGGATGCCGGCCACCGGCGAGGTGGCCGTGTAGGTCACCTCGCCGCTGTCGCTGCCGTTGCCCGGCGTGATGAAGTGGTCCTGGGTGATGAACTTCACCTCGCTGTGGCGCACGCCCGCCATCAAGCTCCAGCGCCTTGAGAGCGCCAGGCTCGCTTGCGTGTACTCGTCGAAGTTGCGGGCAATGTCGTTCTCGTCGCGCCGCAGAGCGCCTTGCACGCCGAGCGTGTGGCCGATGAAATTGTTGTACCCGCGGCGCAGCTCATTCTGCGTGTCGTAACTCGCGCCGGCGACCCAAGAGAGCGCGTGGCCGGCGAGGTGGGTCTGCAGCGTCCAGCGGGCGTCGGCCCCGCCGAAATCCCGGTGCAGATCCACCACGCCGCCGGAGCTGGCCGGCGGGAACTGCGCGCCGACCGGAATCGAGAGAAACTGCAGCACCGTGCGGTGCCCGTAGTAGCCCATCAGGCGCAGCGACTGGTCGGCGGTGATCTGGTGCTTGAAGATGAGGCCGCCTTCCTGCTGCTCGAGGGTCTTGCGCGTGTTGAAGGCGAGCGCGGAGGCGGCTGTCTGGTTCGGGTCCGCGGCGAACTCGGCGGCGGTGAGCCCCTGCGCATCCTGGGAGTCCGGCCGGGAGAGCACGTTGGCGACGAACGTGAGCGAATCGCGCCGATCGAGCGTGTAGTTCACCTTGCCGTTGAAGGATTCGCTGCGCGCCCGCTGATGGGGCCGGAAGCCGCGCCAGGCGAAGTGGGTGAAGTTGAGGTTGTAGCGGAGCTTGCCGACGGCATCGCTCGCATCGACGCCGGCGCGCACGGCTCCGAAGCTGCCGAAGCCGAGGTCGAAGCGCAGCGAGCCGGGTGCGGTGCCATCGGCGGTGAAGATCTGAATCACGCCGCCGGAGGAGTTGCCGTACAGCGCCGAAAACGGCCCTTCCAGAACCTCCACGCGCTCGGCCGAGCCGAGATTGAACTCGGATACCTGGCCTTGGCCGTCCGGGCCGCTTTGCGGTATGCCGTCCTGATAGATGCGCACGCCGCGCACGCCGAACGCCGAGCCTGCGCCGATGCCGCGGATGGAGACCTGCTGGTCCTGGGCGTAGTCGTATTGATTGCGCACCAGAAGGCCGGCCACCGAGCGCACGCCCTCGGCGAGATTAATGCCGAGATTGTCATCGGTGAGATCGGCGCCCGGCACGCTCGCGATCGTGGCCGGCACGTCGAATGCGGGAGTCGCGATGCGTGTGGCGGTGACCACGACGTCGGCGAGATGCTGGGCCGAGGCACGCCGCGGCGGCGCCGCAATGGCGGCGCATGATGCGAGCACGGCGAGCGAGGCACAGGCGCGGCGCGCCGAGACGATGCCGTGAGGCGATTGCCGAGTCGATCTACGCGTGCCGAGCATGGTTGTCCTTGCTGTTCTGTCGGGTCAAGCGCCCACGGGCGCGATCGAGCGATGCGCGTCGCGGTGGCCGATTGTGCTCAGACCGGTCCGCAGGCTTCGGCGCGTGCGCAACGCATCGTACCGGCCGCTGCGGGGCGGGCGGGTTCGGCTCACCGACGGCGCTCCCCGGCCGCATCATCGCGCCGGCCGATGTGATTGCGGAAGCCGCGCCTCATGATTCCGCTCTCATGATTTTCATGAGTCCCGGCGGGCGCTGCTGCTAGGATGCGGTTGGGGGCGCCACATTCCGGGGCGTCGCGCTGGGGCGGATTTATGAAGCTGCGGACACGTCTGCATCTGGTGGTGACCGGCCTCACGGCCGTATTCGTGGTCCTGCTGATCACCGCGCAGATGCTCGCCACGCGTGCGCGGGTGCGCGAGGACATCGAGGCCTCGCATCAGGTCGCCATGCAGTTTCTGGGGCGTCTTGCGAACATCTACTGGAATATCGGGGGGCCGCAGGTGGTGCTGCGCTTCCTCGAGCAGCTCGGTCACGTGCGATCGAACGGCATCACCCTGCACTACCTGCATGGCCCGGTTCTTTACCACTCCCCGCCTTCGACGTACAAGGCGGGCCAGTACGCGCCGCAGTGGTTCTCGCACCTGCTCGAGCCGCATCTTCCCCGTTATACCTTCGTGATGCCGGACAATCTCGAACTCGTGGTCCGCGCACAGGTGTCCCGGGCGATTCTCGACGGCTGGGACGAGATTACCCGGCTGCTCGCCCTGACCGCCGTGCTGCTGATCGTGGCCAACGGCGTGGCCTTCTGGATCATCGAACGCGCGCTTTCGCCCTTTCCGATCATTGTGGAGGGCCTGGAGCGGCTCAAGGGAGGCGAGCTCGACTACCGTCTGCCGGCGCTCGGCGGACTCGAGGCGCAGGCGATGGGCGCAGCCTTCAACCGCATGGCGCAGGCGATCGGGGACACTGTGACGGTCGAACGCAAGGCGCGCGAGGCCGAGGCGCGTTTGGAGGAGCGCCGCGAGATGTCCCGCCTGGTCGAGCAGCGCCTGGAGGAGGAGCGGCGCCTGATCGCGCACGAGCTGCACGACGAGTTCGGCCAGTCGGTCACCGCCATCCGCAGCCTGGCGCAGGCGATCAGCGCGCGCACCGAGGAGCCGGCGATGCAGGAGGCCGCCCGGCTGATCTCTCACGAGGCCGCAGCGCTCTACGACGCCATGCACGGGCTCATTCCCCGTCTCTCGCCCCTGACACTCGACACGCTGGGCCTCGCCGAGACTCTCGAGAGTCTCGCGCGGGATCTACAGAAGCGCCACGGGTCGGTCACGGTGTCGCTGCGGCATGACCTGCGGGTCGATCTCGGACCCACTGTGACGCTGGCGGCCTATCGGTTTGTACAGGAAGGGCTCATCAATGCGCTGCGCCACGCCCACGCCTCGCGCATCGAGGCTGAGCTGCAAGCCGATGCGCGCAGCCTGTTCGTGCGTGTGACCGACGACGGCAAGGGGCTGCCGCAGGAGTGGACACGGCCCGGCCATTTCGGACTGCGCGGCCTGAAGGAGCGGATTGAGCAGCTTGGGGGCCGCTTTCAGGTCGGCAACAACGGGCACGGCGGCGTACTGCTCGCGGCCGTGATTCCCCTCGACGGAGAGCCGGCGCCCGCATGATCCGCGTACTGCTCGTCGACGATCACGCCGTGGTGCGCACGGGCTTTCGGCTGCTGCTGCACGCGAGCGCCCAGGTCGAGGTGGTGGGCGAGGCCGATTGCGGCGAGGTTGCCTGCCAGCGCTACCTCGAACTGGACCCGGACGTGACCGTGATGGACATCGCCATGCCCGGCATGGGCGGCATCGAGGCTCTGCGGCGGATCCGTGCGCACCAACCCCAGGCCCGCGTGCTCGCCCTGTCCGCGCACGATGACCCGGTGCACGCGCGGCGGGCCCTACGCGAGGGGGCGTACGGGTTCCTCTCCAAGCGCAGCGCCCCGGAGGCGCTGCTCGAGGCGATCACGAGCATCGCCGCGGGCAAGCATTACATCGATCCGGGCGTGGCGCAGCGGCTGGCGCTCACTGACGTGGAAGGCGGGCATTCGCCGGCCGAGCGGCTCTCGGAGCGGGAGTTCGAGGTGTTCATGCGCCTCGCCCGCGGCGAGTCCGTGCAGGGTATCGCCGAGGATCTGCGGCTTGCGGCCTCGACCATCGGCACGCATCTATACAACATCAAGCACAAGCTCGGCGTCTCCAATCAATCCGAGCTCACGCTGCTGGCGATCCGTCACGGGCTCATCGAGCCGTAGCGGCCACAAGAGGTGGCCGGTGACCCGCTTGCGCGGGTCACCGGCACGAAAGCGCCGAGCCGTGTTCAGAAGCTCAAGAACAGACCGGCGTTGATGTTCCAGCTCGAATTCTTCTGATCCGCATCATTAGTCGACTGAATCCGGCTGACTTCGCCGACGAGCAGCAGGTCCTTGGTGAGGTGGTGGTAGACGCCCGCGGTCCATTTGTTGTTCATCTCCACGAGCAGGCCGTTGGCGCGGTCCAGTGAGGTCGGATCGAGCTTGCTCTCGCCATAGTTGATGCCGTACTTCGTCTGGCCGTACGTGTAGGTCACCTGCGCGATGAAGCCTTCGGAGGCGCGCGGATGGCCGAACGAGTCGTTCGACAGCACGAA
>JAKCEJ010000202.1 GCA_021838065.1 Pseudomonadota bacterium | reverse complement strand
CGCTCGTACAGGTTGACGACGCCGCGGCAGATGCGCACCAGATCGCGGGTGTTCGCCTGGAACAGCTCGTCGCGCGGGTAGGTCTCCAGCACGTTGAGCACGGCCTTGCCGTCGTGGCTCTGCGGGTCGAGGCCGAAGAACTGGATGACGCGCGCGACCTTGAGCCGCAGCACCGGGATGTCGCGTGGGCTGCGGTGATAGGCGGTGGAGGTCCAAAGGCCGAGGAACCGGTGCTCGCCGCTCACTTCGCCGCGCGCATCGAACGTCTTCACGCCCACGTAGTCGAGGTATTCGGACCGGTGGATGGTGGAGATGGAATTGGCCTTGGTCAGCACCAGCAGCTCGCGCTCGCGCGCGCGCTCGCGGATCTCGCCCTTCAGCGCCGTGGCCGAGGGCCGCTCGCCACGGCCGTGCGCGCGCAGGATGCCCAGCCCGCTGCGCGGCTCGGATCTCAGAGAGTCCTGACGCGCGCCGCGCTCGAGACGGTACTGCCGGTAGCCGAGGAAGACGAAGTTGCGCTCCTCCATCCATTGCAGCAGCTCAAGCGCTTCGCCGATTTCCTCGCTCGAGAGCGGCGGCGGGTTACTCTCGAGCTCGGCGACGATGGCGCGCGCCCGCTCGCGCATCGGATCCCAGTCCTCGACTGCGGCGCGCACCTCGGCGAGCGTGCGCTCGATGTCCTGGCGCAGCCGCTCGAGCGTCTCGGCATCGGTGCGGCGGTCGACTTCGTACATCTCCCAGGATTCGGCCCGATGCGCCCGCGCGCCGTCGGCGCCGAATCCGCTGATCCGGCCGCGCCCGTCGCGACGCACCTCGAACACCGGGTGGACGATCACGTGCACGGCGAGGCCGGCGCGGTTGAAGGTCAGGCCGAGCGAGTCGATCAGGAATGGCCGATCATCGGTGACGATCTGCACGACCGTATGCGGCGACTCGAATCCGTCGCGCTCGAGATCGGGATTGAAGACCCTGACCAGAGACTCCCCGGCGAGGCGGCGGAGACCGAGCTCCAGGTGGCAGTGGGCCGCGTGCGCGAGCGCCGCCGGCGTGCGCGCCGCCAGATCCTCCTCGCTGACTCCGCGGTAATAGGTACGCAGGAACTGGGCCGACATGCGCGCCGCCGCGGCGTGCGGGCCGCGCGGCACGCGGATGCGGGCGATTCGGTCGATGAGCGCGAGGCGCGCGGGGGGGATGCTGCGCAGGTGCCGGCCGTCGCCGGCGGAGGATGGAGCATGCATGGTGGGCGGCGATTATATACGTCTGGGCACTCGAGAGCTGCCAGAGTACAATAGTTGCGTTCGCAACGAAAAAGTCGCTGCTCCTCCGGGCGACAGTGACGGAGCCCCCGATGAGCGACAATCGCGACAATCCCATGGGTACCGACGGCTTCGAGTTCGTCGAGTACACCGCGCCGGATCCCGAGCTGCTGCGCGACCTGTTCGAGCGCATGGGCTTCCCGGTCAGGGCGCGCCACCGTTCGAAGAACGTGACGCTGCACGGTCAGGGCACGATCAATTTCATCATTAATGCCGAGCCGAACTCGTTCGCGCAGCAATTCGCCCGCGAGCACGGGCCGTCCGCGTGCGCGATGGCCTTTCGCGTCAGGGATGCCGCTTATGCGTACCGGCGCGCGCTCGAGCTTGGCGCCAAGCCCGGCCCGCAGCACGCCGGCCCCATGGAACTTAACATACCGTGCATCGAGGGCATCGGCGGCTCGCTCATTTACCTGGTGGATCGCTACGGCGAGCGGTCCATTTACGACGTGGATTTCCGGCTGGTGCCCCCGAGCCCCGGCGCGCGCGAAGCGGGCCTGACCGTCATCGATCATCTGACGCACAACGTGCGGCGCGGCAACATGGACCGGTGGGCGGGCTTTTACGAGAAGCTGTTCAATTTCCGCCAGATCCGCTACTTCGACATCGAAGGCAAGCACACGGGACTGTTCTCGCGCGCCATGACCAGTCCCTGCGGCAAGATCCGCATTCCGATCAACGAGTCGCAGGACGAGAAGAGCCAGATCGAGGAGTACCTGCGCGAATACCATGGCGAGGGTATCCAGCACATTGCGCTCGCCACCGACGACATCTACCGCACCGTCGATGCCCTGCGCGGCCACGGCATCACCTTTCAGGACACCCCTGAGACCTATTACGAGGGGATCGAGGCGCGCGTGCCCGGCCACGGTGAGCCGCTCGAGGAGCTGCGCCGTCGCCGCATCCTCATTGACGGCAATCCGCAGCGCGGCGAGGGGCTGCTGCTGCAGATCTTCACCGCCAACGTGATCGGCCCGATCTTCTTCGAGATCATCCAGCGCAAGGGCAACGAGGGATTCGGTGAGGGCAATTTCCGCGCGCTGTTCGAGTCGATCGAGCTCGATCAGATCCGCCGCGGCGTGATCTAGCGCGCATCGCACGCGCCTCCCCGGGGGCGCCAGCGCGGCCGGCCCGCCCGCGCGAGGCTGCCCGGCTGACCCGGCGCTGCATTACACTTGGGTCGATGCAAACTGGTTACCGCGGCGCGCCAGTCGCGAGCGCCTCGTCGCTGCGGCTTGAATACGATCCGGCGCTGCCGATCAGCGCGCACCGCGATGAGATCATTCACGCGCTCGAGCGCCATCCGGCGATCGTGGTGTGCGGTGCGACCGGCTCGGGCAAGTCGACTCAGCTGCCGAAATTGTGTCTCGAGGCCGGGCGGGGCACCGCCGGGCTGATCGGACATACTCAGCCGCGGCGCATCGCGGCGCGCGCCCTTGCCGAGCGGCTCGCCGAGGAGCTCGGCACGACCGTCGGCTCGGCGGTCGGCTATCAGGTGCGCTTCACCGACCGAACCGGTCCCGAGTGCCGGGTGAAGCTCATGACCGACGGCATCCTCCTGAAGGAGCTCGAGAGCGATCGGGAACTGCGCCGCTACGACACGCTCATCCTCGATGAGGCGCACGAGCGCAGCCTCAATATCGACCTGCTGCTCGGCGTGCTGCGCCGGCTGCTGGCGCGGCGGACCGACCTGCGGCTCATCGTCACCTCGGCGACGATCGAGCCGCAGCGCATCGCCGCGTTCTTCGGCGATGCGCCGGTGATCGAAGTATCGGGGCGCAGCTACCCCGTCGAGGTGCGCTACCGGCCGCTCGCGGCCGATGACGAGGATGCCGCGGAGCTGTCCCTGCCCGAAGGCGTCCTGGCGGCGGTGCGCGAGCTCGCGAGCGCCGGCGAGGCGACCGATACGCTCGTGTTTCTCCCGGGGGAGAAGCACATCCGTGAAGCGGCCGAAGCGCTCAGCCGCGCACAGCTGCGCCATACCGAAGTGCTGCCGCTCTACGCGCGGCTCTCGAGCGCCGAGCAGGCGCGCATCTTCCAGCGGCACACCGGCCGGCGGGTGATCCTCGCCACGAACGTCGCCGAAACCTCGCTCACCGTGCCCGGCATCCGCCACGTGGTCGACTCGGGGCTCGCGCGCATCAGCCGCTACAGCCCGCGCGCCAAGGTGCAGCGACTGCACGTCGAGCCGATTTCCCAGGCGAGCGCCGAGCAGCGCAAGGGCCGCTGCGGTCGCGAGGCGCCGGGGATCTGCATACGCCTGTACCCCGAGGAGGACTTCAGCGCGCGCGAGGCGTTCACCCCGCCGGAGGTGCTGCGCACCAACCTCGCGAGCGTGATTCTGCGCATGGCAAGCCTCGAGCTCGGCGAGCCGCAGGACTTCCCGTTTCTCGACCCGCCCGATGCGCGGCTGATCAACGACGGCGTGCGGCTGCTCGAGGAGCTCCAGGCGATGGATGCCGAGCGCCGGGTGACACCGCTCGGGCACAAGATCGCGGCGATTCCGCTCGATCCGCGCCTCGGGCGCATGCTGCTCGCCGCTGCCCGGCTCGGCTGCGTGGCGGAGATGCTGGTGGTCACAGCGTTCCTGGAAGCCCAGGACCCGCGCGAGCGGCCCGTCGAGCTGCAGCAGCACGCCGAGGAGAAACACGCCCTGTTCGCCGATGCGCGCTCGGACTTCATCACAGTGCTGAATCTCTGGCGCGCCTTCGGCGAGCAGAGCGCGCAACGCACGCGCAGCCAGCTGCGCAAGTGGTGCCGAGAGCACTTTCTGTCCTTCCTGCGCATGCGTGAATGGCAGGATCTTCACGTGCAGCTCGCCCGCAGCACAGGCGATCTCGGCTTGCGGGCGAACCAGATTCCAGCCGGCTACGCGCAGCTGCACCAGGCCATCCTCACCGGTTTTCTAGGCTCCATCGGCACACTCAACGAGCGCCGCGAGTACGACGGACCGCGCGGCATGCGTTTCGTGATCGCGCCGGGTACGCCGCTCGCGGCCAGGCCGCCCAAATGGATCGTCGCCGCCAGTCTGCGCGAGACGACGCGCCTGTACGCCCGCATGGTGGCGGCCGTCGAGCCGGGGTGGATCGAGCGGGCGGCACTGCATCTGGTCAAGCGCAGCTACAGCGAGCCGCTGTGGGTCGAGCGGCGCGGGATGGTCGGCGCGTTCGAGTCGGTGACGCTCTACGGACTGCAGCTCGCGAGCCGCCGGCGGGTCGATTACGGGCGGATCGCCCCAGAGGAAGCGCGTGACATCTTTATCCGCGAGGTGCTTGTCGAGCCCGAGCACGGGGCGCCGCGCGCCGTGGTGGACGCGCCCTTCCTGCGGGTCAACCGGGCGCTGCGCGCCGAGGTGCAGGCGCTGGAAGCCAAGATCCGGCGCCGCGACATCCTCGCGGCCGAGGAGCGGCAGCTGCAGTTCTATCGCGAGCGGATTCCGCCGTCGGTGAACTCCGCGGTGACGTTCGAGCGCTGGTGGCGGCAGGCGCAGCGCGATACGCCGCGGCTGCTGCACATGGCGCTTGAGGACCTGATGGTGCGCGAGGCGGCTGACATCGACGCGCACCGTTTCCCCGATGCGCTGCTCGTGAGCGGCAACCGCCTGCCGCTCACGTACCGCTTCGAACCCGGGGAGGCTGATGACGGCGTGACGCTGCTCGTGCCTGACGTGCTGCTCGAGTCCCTGGATGCCGACCGCCTGGCGTGGCTGGTGCCGGGCTGGCGCCTGGAGAAAATCACGGCGCTGCTGCGCGAGCTGCCGAAGAGCCGGCGCAGGCAGCTGGTGCCGGTGCCTGAGCACGCCCGCCAGGCGCTCGAGGAGTCGGGCGCTGCGCAAGCCGGCAGCGACGCGTTAGCGGGCTTCTACGCCGCCATGGCGCAGTGGATTACGCGGCGAACGGCAAGCGTGATCAGCGCCGAGGAGCTTGCCGCGTTGCCGTTGCCGCCGCACCTGCAGCTGAACGTGCGGGTTGTGGACGCAAGCGACACGGTACTGGCGGAAGGTCGGGACATCGCTGCGGTGAAGCGCGCGCTGCGCGCACGTACCGGCGCGGCTGAATCGCCCGCTGCGGCACCGCAGGCGCGGCACCGCAGTTGGGATTTCGCCGAACTGCCCGAGATGCGCACGGTGCAGCGCAACGGACTGCAGCTCGTGGTCTATCCGACGTTGCGCGACCTCGGCCAGGCGGTTACGCCGGCCGAGGCGCGTGACCCGTCCCGCGCTGGCGCGATGCTGCGCGGTGCGGTCACCCGCCTGGCGCTGCTCGCCCTGCCGCAGCAGGCCCGCTACTGGGCAACACGCGTAGCGGACGATCGCGAACTCGCGCTGGGCAGCGGTGCGCTGGACCTCGAGCGTCCCATCGCCGATCTGATCGTCGAGCGCATCTTCGCCGAATGCTTCGCGCCCGCCGAGAAGCCTGCGCCGCGCAGCCGGCAGGCGTTCGAGGAACGGCTCGAGCAGGGGCGCGCGCAGTTGCAGCCCCAGGGCGAGCGCATCATCGCCATCGTGCGGGCCGTGTGCACTGAGCG
>JAKCEJ010000201.1 GCA_021838065.1 Pseudomonadota bacterium | reverse complement strand
CTACATTCCCTACCAGGTCTATATCGCGCCCGGACTGATCGGCATGATCCTGATGTTTCAAGGCATGCAGAGCTCGCTGTCGATGGTCTGGGACCGAGAGACCGGCAGCATGCGCACGCTGTTGGTCAGTCCGCTGCCGCGCTGGTACCTGCTCACCTCGAAGCTGATCGCGGCGGTCATCGTCTCGGTGCTGCAGGCGTACGTCTTTCTGTTCATCGCCTATTTCTGGGGGGTCCATCCGCCGCGACTCGGCTATCTCACGGTGCTCCCGGCGTTGATTCTGGCGGGCATGATGCTGAGCGGGCTGGGGCTGTTCCTGTCCTCGGTGATCCGTCAGCTCGAGAATTTCGCCGGCGTCATGAATTTCGTGATCTTCCCGATGTTCTTCGCCTCGTCCGCGCTCTATCCGCTCTGGACCGTGAAGCAGGCGAATCTGAAGCTCTACTACATCTGCATGGCCAATCCGTTCACGCATGCCGTGGAGCTGATCCGCTTCGCCCTCTACGAGAAGTTCAATCTCGTGGCATTCGCCGTCGTCGCCGGCTCGCTCGTCGTCTTCATGACGTTCGCCATCCTCGGCTACGACCCCGGGCGCGGGCTCATTGCCCGGCGCGCGGGCACTGAATGAGGGTGACCTGGCCGTTTGTCTGGGGTCCTGACGAGCGATCGATTCAACGACCCGGGTGAAGCTCCTCGGTGCGCTCTGGCTGCTCGCCGCGCCGCTGGGTGCGATGGCGGCCGATTGCTCATGGTCCGGCCCGTTATCGGCCTGAACCACTACGACAACGGGCGGCCGGGCGGCACGGACCGCGTCAGACTGCTGCTCCCGTTCCAGGGTTGCAGGGCGAGAGAGTCGCGGCTCGATTCGTTGACGTTTGCGGATTTCACGAGGGTCGGAACGCTCCGGCCTGACGGGGCTGCATCCTTGAGGCTGCGCAGCGGTGCGGATCGCCTCATCGCGAAGCCGACGGGGTTGTTCGGGCTGAGGTATCGCGGCTTGACGGGAACCGTCGCGGGAGCTGTCCGCTATCCCTTGCGGGTCCCTATCGACCGGATAGGGCATCCTCCGCGTTTCCCGATGGTGAGGAGCACCGCGGTGCTCAAGCGGCACGCTGATGAGGTATTCAGCGCGGGCCGCCTGAAGGAGATCCGCGGCCATTTGCCGCGTCATCTTGTCTTCGGCCGTTGCGCCGGCACGGTGGCGCCGGCCGGTGCTGCCCCGGTGTTCGATTCTCAGGGGAAGGTGATAGCGCTGCCGTACGGTGGAGCGTTCGGCCGTGCGGCAGCCGAGCGCGCCTCAGAGGCTCGTCGGCAGGATCCGAACCAGCGCCCGCGTGATGCCCGGGACCAGCCTCGGGCGCAGCAGGCGGGCGTCGTAGCGGGCCATGCGCCGGTCATTCTCGGCGAGGCACCTCGCCAGCAGTCCGTGCAGCGTCACGGGTGCACCGATGTCCTGGTGCGCAGTGAGGGTGAAGTTCTCGCCTGAGGCCGGCGTGCCGCCGCCGCCGAGACTGCGGGCCGTCTTCACCCGCGAGGCGATCTGCTTCAGGATGATCCACGCACAGCGCGCGCGGAAGGCCGGCCGCTTCCACCAGGCAAGCTGCATGCGGCGCGCCTTGACCCAGTTGACGAAGAACAGGATGTGGCGCACTTCCTCTTCCATCACCGGATCGAACACCATCACCAGCGCGGCCGGAAAGTAACCTGACTCGCGCGCGAGCGCGAACAGGCCGAAGGCGAAAAACGAATCGAAGCATTCCCCGAAGCCGGCGAAGAGAAAATCATCCTCCAGGTTGCGCGGCGCGTAGGGCGCCGGGAACTCGATCGGAATGCGGTAGTGCGCGGTGAGCGCGGTGAGCGCGGCGAGCAGGCGCGCGTGGCGCTGCTCCTCGAGGCCCTGCAGCGCGATCGCCCGGCTCAGCTGCGGGTCGGCCTCGAGCGCCGCGGCAGCGGTGACGGTGTTGGACGTGACGTTCTCGGTGGACACCGCCTCCTGCCAGAAAGGCAGGCCGGTGAGGCGCCTGAGCTCCTCGTCCGAGAGGCGGGGACAGTCGATGCGCTCCGGATCGTACTCAAGGTGGGTCGCGAAGAAGAACTCGGCGAGGAGTCGCTTGTGCTCGGGCGATCCTGCGCGCAGGCGGGGCGATTCAAAGTCGGCCGGAACCACGGACATGATGAAATTCCCTCTTTCCCTCAGTCCAGTACCAGGATAGCAGCGCCGGCGCGCTGAAGAGGATCTCCCGCATGCGCTTGGTCAGCGACAGCGCCAGGGCGAGGTCGGCGTCGATGCCGAGCAGTCGTCCGACCCCGATCAGGGTGGCTTCCTGAACGCCGAGTCCCGCCGGCACCACAAAGATGAAATTGCGCACCGCCTGAGTCAGGCTCTCCAGAACCAGCGCCGCCTCGAAACTCACCGGATGCCCGAGCCAGCGCAACGCGAGCCACGTCTCGAGCGTTCCGGCGATCAGGCCGGCGAGCTGCCACAGCATGGTGCGCGCCCAGCGCGTCCAGTCGGCAATCAGCGAGCGCACTGCGGCATCGAGCGCGGTCCACTTGCCGTTCAGGAACTGCAGCGTCTCTTGCCCGAGCATCTTCACCGCGATCCGCTCGAGCCGCTCGAATACCGAGCCGTAGTGCAGCAGGGCGGCGGCAAGGAGGAACACCGGCAGGCTTGCGGCGAGCCCGATGAGCACATCGCTCGCATCGTGCACCATGCCGATCAGGCTGAGCAGGCAGGTGACTCCGAGCAGCACGAACAGGTACTGACTGAACAGGGTCACCAGGAGCTCGGCCGTGACGCTGGCCGCGGCCCACACCCCGTCGACCCCGCCGGCCGCGAGCAGGCGGATGCCGACGAGGTCGCCGCCGATGTTGGCCACCGGCAACAGCCGGTTGACCGCCTCGCGCACCGTGGCGATCCAGAACAGGCGCACGGCGCTGACGCGCCGGTTGAGCAGCGCCTGCCAGCCGCGTGAGTCGAGCAGGATCGGCAGTGCGTGCAGAGGCACCAGCCACAGCAGCACCCAGCCGGCGCGCGCAATCGGCGTGAGGATGGCCGTGCCCTCGCGCGCCAGCAGCACGACCAGCAGGGTCAGCCCGGCGAGCAGAGCGATCCGGACGGTCAGTCTCATGCGGCGCGACGGGGTTCGCTGATCGGTCCGCGCGCGCCGGTGAGCGCGCGGAACCCTCCTGTTGCGGCCCCGGAGGCGCTCACTGCCGCGCGCACGCGTGCGCTGAGCAATGCCTCAAGCTCATCGCGATGGCGGTAGGTGCTCATCGTGGGCGTCAGTCCGTTACGGGTCGCCGGGTGCAGATAGATCTCCGTCACCCCTTCGGGCAGATGCGCGAGGATCTGGAGCACGCGCGCCTCGTCCATCGCACCGGTTCCCGAGAGGCCGAAGATCTGATCGTTGCAGGCGACGCCGGCGGCGCGCAGCCGGGCGCGCATCAGCGCGAGCCAGGGCGAGAGCAGCGCGCCGGAGAGCGATGCGCCGCGGCCGGATGCTCCGCGCGGCTCGCGGGGCCAGCGCACCGGGGGCCGTCCGTGCTCGGCGCCGATCGCGAGCAGCATCGACAGCACCGTCGGATGCAGGTGAAAGTGCTTGTGGGCGTTCACGTGATCGAGCGGCAGGCCGGTGGCGGCGAAGGCCGCAAACTGCGCGCGGATCTCCGCCTCGAGCTGGCGTCTGACGCGCGGCAGGGCGAAGAAGCGCACACCATCGCGCGCCATGCGGTCGGCGAAGCGGCCCGAATCATCCACCAGCGCCGGGATGCGCCGCGGCGGCAATACCGCCTGACCATCGGCCAGCACCACGTGCAGCCCCACCGCCAGCTGCGCCAGCGCACGTGCGCGGCGCACGGCATCGTCGATCGCGGCCGCCCCGACCATCAGGCTCGCGCAGGTGAGCACGCCCCCGTGATGGGCCTGCTCAATGGCCTCGTTGACCGCCTCGTGCAGGCCGAAATCATCGGCAGTGACGATCAACGCCTTCAAGCCGAGCGCTCAGGCCTCGTGCGCGTGCAGGAAA
This sequence comes from Pseudomonadota bacterium, assembly GCA_021838065.1. Taxonomy (GTDB): domain Bacteria; phylum Pseudomonadota; class Gammaproteobacteria; order Steroidobacterales; family Steroidobacteraceae; genus 13-2-20CM-66-19. The sequence continues at coordinate 1,828 of JAKCEJ010000201.1, read as the reverse complement.
CGGAAGAACTCCACACCCTCGCGCAGGCGCCGCTTGGTCATCTCCCAGCTGCGCAGCATCTCGCCGGTGAGCTCGGCGATCTTGCGCGGGCGGAAGTAGAAGCGCTTATAGAAGGTCTCGACCGCGTGATAGATCTCTTTGGCCGGCAGGTGCGGATAGCTGATCGGGGAGAGCTGCACGCCGCGGTCGTTGACGAGGTTCAAGTTCTCGTTGGTGGCGAGCCAGCCGTTCTCCACCGCCTCCTGGTACAGCTGCGTGCCCGGGTAGGGCGCGGCGAGGGACACCTGGATGGTGTGCGGGTTGATGTCCACGGCGAACTGGATGGTCTCGCGGATCGTCTCAGCGGTCTCCCCGGGCAGGCCGAGGATGAAGGTGCCGTGGATCACCACGCCGAGCTTGCGGCAGTCGCTGGTGAAGCGCCGCGCGATGTCGGTGCGCAGGCCCTTCCTGATGTTGTGCAGGATCTGATCGTTGCCGGACTCGTACCCGACCAACAGCAGCCGCAGGCCGTTGTCCTTCATGATCTTCAGCGTCTCGTACGGCACGTTGGCCTTGGCGTTGCACGACCAGGTGACCCCGAGCTTGCCGAGGCCGCGGGCGATCTCCTCGACGCGCGGCCGGAAGTCGGTGAAGGTGTCGTCATCGAAGAAGATCTCCTTGACCTCGGGCATGTTCTCCTTGATCCAGCGCACCTCGTCGATGACGCTCTGCGCGCTGCGCACGCGGTAGCGGTGCCCGCCGACGGTCTGCGGCCACAGGCAGAAGGTGCACTTGGAGCGGCAGCCGCGCCCGGTGTAGAAGGACACATAGGGGTGCTGCAGGTAGCCGATGAAGTAGTTCGGGATGGTCAGGTCGCGCTGGTAGACCGGCGTCACCCACGGCAGATCGTCCATGTTCTCGATCATGGCGCGCGGGGCGTTGTGCTCGATCACCCCGTCGGGACGGCGGAAGGACAGGCCCGTGATGTCGGCGAACGGGCGGCCCTCGGCGAGCTCCTTGCAGGTGTAGTCGAACTCCTCGCGCGCCACGAAATCGATCGCCGCCGAGGCCGCGAGGGAGCCGGCCGGATCGACCGCCACCTTGGCGCCGACCATGCCGATCTTCAGGCGCGGGTTCTCCTCCTTGAGCAGTTCCGCGACCTTGGCGTCCGTCGGGAAGGACGGCGTGCTGGTGTGCATGATGATCAGGTCGTACTCGCGCGCGAGCGGCAAGACCTCGGCCATCGAGAGCCCGTCGGCCGGCGCATCGAGCAGCCGGCTCCCCGGCACCAGCGCGGCCGGCTGCGCGAGCCAGGTCGGGTACCAGAAGGAGCGGATCTCCCGCTTGGCCTGATAGCGCGCGCCGGCGCCGCCATCGAAGCCATCGAATGACGGGGGATGCAGGAACAGGGTTCTCATCATGACTTAATGTCCTCAGGTAATCGGGTGCGCCGAGCCGTCGCGCTCCACCCGGTATCGCTCCTGGCGCCACTGCACTTCGCGGGTCGCGAAACCCCAGCACCACAGCGCAAAGCCGAGCCCATCGCTCAGCGGCAGCAGCCACAGGCCTCTCCAGGGGCTGGCCTTTTCCGGCCCTGGATCGCCGGCTGCGAAATGTAGCATCACGCGGGCCGCTGCGGTGGCGATCAGCAGCGTCAACGCGGTCATCGAGCCTCCCGCCAGCACCCAGCCCAGTACTGCCACGGGCAAGCTGAAGGTAATGCCGGCGGCGGCGTAGCCGCCCGGGCGGACCGCCCGGATGGTCCGCAGCCAGCGGGTCTCGTGCTGCACCAGCTGGCGCAGGCTGCGCTCATCGATGCCGGTGTCCACCACCACCTCCGAGAGCACCG
>JAKCEJ010000200.1 GCA_021838065.1 Pseudomonadota bacterium | reverse complement strand
GGACCACTTGCCCATATTGGCCGCTACGGCTCGGCACACACCGAATCGATCGTGACTGAGAATCAGGCCACCGCCGAGCGCTTTCTGCAGCAGGTCGACAGCGCCATCGTGCTGCACAACGCCTCGACGCAATTCGCCGATGGGGGCGAGTTCGGCATGGGGGCGGAGATCGGCATCTCCACCGACCGCTTCCACGCCCGCGGACCGGTCGGCGTCGAACAGTTGACGAGTTACAAGTACATCGTGCGCGGCGCGGGCCAGGTCAGGCCGTGACGGTGCGCGCGAGCGCAGCCAACCCCCCGCGCAGGGAGAACACCTGCGCATGGCCCTTGGCGCGCAGTTCGCTCGCGGCCGCGAGGCTGCGCACGCCGCTTGAGCAGATCAGCAGGCAGCGCTGCGAGAGCGAGGCGGGCGGCGGGCCGTAGAGCAGCTGCGCGAGCGGAATCGCGCTGACGGCCGCGCCCGGGGCCGGCTCGCGCGCGCACTCGGCCGGCTCGCGGATGTCGATGAGCGTGTAGCCCGCCGCGAGCGCCGCGTGCAGCGAATCGAACTCGATCTCCGCGCGCCCCGCGTCCGCGCTCAGCAGAGTGCCTGCGCCGCGCGCGGCGTGCCGGGGACAGTCCGGCGCGCGCCGGGCGCGCAGGCGGGTCACGTCCAGGGTGAGCAGATCCACCATTAACACCGCATCGGTGAGCTGCCCGGGCAGCCCGAGCAGCACCTTCAGCGCCTCGAGCGCCTGCAGAGTACCGAGCACGCCGGGAACCGGCCCGAGCACGCCCGCTTCGGCGCAGGTGCCGACCAGGCCGTCGCGGGCCGTTTCCGGCCAGACGCAGCGCAGGCAGGGCCCTTGCCCCGGCCGCACCACTTGCAGCTGTCCCTCGTACTGATACACGCTGGCGAACACTGCCGGTTGGCCGGAGCGCAAGCATGCGTCGTTCAGCGCCAGCTTGCTCGCGATGGTGTCCGTGCAGTCGATGACGATGTCGTACCCGGCAATGAGCTCGGACGCGTTGCCCGGGTCGAGCCGAGTGTGATAGGCCCGCACGTCGAGGGCGGGATTCACCGCGCGCAACCGCTCGGCGGCGAGTTCGACTTTGGGCCGTCCGGCGTCCTCGAGCGCGTAGAGCGGCTGGCGGTGCAGGTTGGATGCTTCCAGCACATCGGCATCTACCAGGCCCAGCCGGCCGATCCCCGCCGCAGCGAGATAGCTCATTGCAGGCACGCCGAGACCGCCGCAGCCGACGATCAGCACCGCGGCTCGCCCGAGCCGCGCCTGGCCGGCCGCGCCGACCTCCGGCAGCACCATCTGGCGGGAATAGTCCGGAGCCGGCGCGCTCTGCCTCGCGGAATGCGGCGCGGATGCGTGTTCATGCTCGTGGCGGTGCCGATGCGCCGGCGCGAGTGCGCCGGCCTCGGCGAGCGGCTCTGCGCTCGCCGCGCAGCGCTCGCAGTTCACCCAGCCGGAGTCCCCGTCCAGGTAGTGCTCCTTCTTCCAGATCGGTACGCGGTGTTTGACCTCATCGATGATGTAGCGGCAGGCGAGGAAGGCCTCGTCGCGGTGCTGCGCCGCGACGCCGACCCAGACTGCGGTTTCGCCGATCTCGAGCGCTCCGAGGCGATGCACGCAGGCGGCCCGTTCGACGCCAAACCGCGCGACCGCTTCGCTGACGATCCGCTCGCCCTCCTTGAGGGCGAGCGCCTCGAACGCCTCGTATTCCAGGCGGCGCACGTGCCGCCCCTCGTTGTGATCGCGGACCCAGCCCTCGAAGCTACTGTAGCCGCCCGCAGCCGCGCTCTTAAGCGCCGCACTCAGTGCGGCGGGATCGATGGGTTCGGTGCTGAAGCGAAAAAGCGTCATGTCGTCACATCGGATTCGAGGCGCATCCGCCACGCCCTCGGGCGCGGCTCAGGGCTAGCCGCCGGCCACCGGCGGAATGAACACCACGGTGTCGCCGTCGGCGAGCGGGGCGGACCACTCGGCGAACTCGGCGTTCACCGCCACGCGCAGCAGCTCTGGCGGCAGCGTGAAGGGGTGGCGTTGCTTCAGTTCGCGGTACAGCTCGCGCGCGGTGGCGGCGGCGGTGCGCAGCGACTCGCCGCTGCGCCCGGCCTGCTCACGCAGCAGCGCGTAATACTGCACCGAGATGTGTTTGTCCGCTGCCAGCTGCGGCGTGCGCAGAGCATCGGACGCCTGTTGGAACTCCTCCGGGGTGTTGACGTTCTCCAGCGCGCCGGGCTGCGGCTGATCGAGCAGCTTGGTGTCGGCGCCGAGCAGAAACTTCCGCGGACAGAGCCGCCCGGCGGCCGCGGCAGCGGCCAGCTCCGAATGGCTCGCCGGCTCGTAGATCGCGCACAGCGGTTCGGGCAGCCCATCGTGGCTCGAGCGATAGGCGGTGGCGGTGCGCCCGGGGGCGCGCGCGGCGATCAGCTGCTCGAGCGTGCGCGCATCGAGGAACGGCAGGTCGCAGGCGAGCACGAGCCAGGCAGCGTGTGGATGGACCGCCTGAGCGGCGAGGATGCCGCCGATGGGACCGAGGTCCTGGGGCGCATCCACGATCAACTCGTAACGCGTGCGCAGCGGATCATCGCGCTGCTCGGCGCGAACCGAGACAAAGGCATGCTCCACGCGGCCCTGGAGCAGCGCCATGGTCCGCTCGAGCTGACTCAGGCCGTGGTATTCGAGCGCGGCCTTGTCCCGCTGCATGCGGCGGCTGCGTCCGCCTGCGAGCACTAGGCCGTAGAGCGGTGCGGCCGGAGTGCCAGCGCCGGTCATGCCCGCGTGCCCTTGCGCGCCGCGGCGCGCTGGTAGGAGCGCTTGCCGCCGGACTTGGCGAGCAGTCGCACCCCGTCGATTTCGATGTCGTGGGAGAGCGCTTTGCACATGTCGTAAATGGTCAGGGCCGCGACCGAAGCGCCGGTGAGCGCCTCCATCTCCACACCGGTGCGGTGGTGCACCGCCACGTGGCAGCGGATGCGGATCTGTCCGCCCGGGCGCTGCTCGATCTGCACCGAGCAGTGCTCGAGTCCCAGGGGGTGACAGAAGGGGATCAGCTCGTGCGTCCGTTTGGCCGCCATCACACCCGCGATGATCGCCGTGTCGAACACCGGACCCTTGCGGGTGCGATGGCCGCTGCGGCGCAGCTCGGCGGCGACCGGGCGCGGCAGAATCACGCGCGCCTCGGCGGTCGCCTCGCGCAGCGTGACCTCCTTGCCGCCGACGTCCACCATGGCCGGACGATTGCGCGCATCGAGATGGGACAGCTTGCTCGGCGCCATTAGCCACCAATGTAGAACATTTCGACCTTGCGTGCGCCTTCGGCGGCGAGGGCTCCCTGATGACGCTGCTCGCTGTAATTGTCGGCGCGCTCGCGCCACAGCGCGCGCAGCGCATCGAGCAGGTCCTCGTCGCTGGCGCCGCTGCGCAGCCGGTCGCGCAGCGGCGTGCCGTGCGTGGCAAAGAGGCAGGTGTAGAGGACCCCGTCCGAGGAGAGCCGCGCGCGGGTGCAATCCCCGCAGAACGGCTGCGTGACCGAGGAGATGAAGCCGATTTCACCGCCGCCGTCGGTGAAGGTGTAGCGCTCGGCCACCTCGCCGCGATAGGCGGGCTCGAGCGGCACGAGCGGCCAGCGCGCGGCAATGCGCTTGAGCAGCTCCCGCGAGGGAACCACCGCCTCGCGCTGCCAGTGGTTGCGGTTGCCGACATCCATGTATTCGATGAAACGCACAATCACGCCCGTGCCGTGAAAGCGCTCCACCAGCTCAAGCACCGTGTGATCGTTCACGCCACGCTGCACGACCGCGTTGACTTTGATCGGGCCGAGGCCTGCGCGCCGCGCCTGCTCGATGCCGGCGAGGGCCTCTTCCAGTCCGCCGAAACCGCCGCTCATGCGCATGAACACGTCCGGATCGAGACTGTCGAGACTGACCGTGACGCGCTGCAGGCCGGCCGCGTGCAGCTCGGACGCATGCTTGGCGAGCAGCGTGCCGTTGGTGGTGAGCGCCACGTCCTCGATGCCCTCGATGGCGGTGAGGTCACCGATCAGGTCGGTCAGGTTGGGCCTGAGCAGTGGCTCCCCGCCGGTCAGGCGCAGCTTGCGCACCCCGAGGCGCACCAGCAGCCGCGTCACGCGGACGATTTCATCGAACGAGAGGCGCTCGTGCGAGCCGAGAAAGCGGTAGGTCTCGTGGAAGGTCTCCCGCGGCATGCAGTAGGGGCAGCGGAAGTTGCACCGGTCCATGACCGAGATGCGCAGGTCGCGCAGCATCCGGCCGCGCCGGTCGCGCAATCCGGCCGGCGCGCGCGCGCTGGGGGCATCGCTTGCAGTCATGCGACAGCTTTACCACTCGCCGCGGCGGATTGCCATCTTCCGGCCGGCTACCAGCGGTACAGCGGCGCGACGAATCCGGCCGGATAGGTGTTCGGGCCGGGCGGCAGCTCCACGAACCCGTCGGTGCCGGCGAGAGAGGTGAAGTCGCCGGAGCCCTGGGTGGGGCGCGGCAACGCCCGGCAGCAGCCGTGCTCGTCCGTGACGAGCCGCACCGGCAGGAAGAACGTGAGCGCGGGCGTCACAGTAAAGGCCTCGGCGAGCGCGATCCGCTCGGGCGCCGCAGCGCGCTGGCCCTGGGCAGCCGCGAGCGCCGGGAGCACGTAGCGCGAGACGCACACGGCAGTGGAGACGGGATTGCCGGGCAGGGCGAGCACGGCGGCGCCGGTGGGCGCCATGCCGAACCACAGCGGCTTGCCGGGCCGTTGCGCCACCTTGTGGAATACGCAGCGCACGCCGAGCGCATCGAGTGCCTGGGGCACCAGATCCAGCCGCCCCATCGACACCCCGCCGCTCAGCACCAGCACGTCGTGGGTTTCCAGATGGAACTTCAGCCGCGCCTGCAGTTCCTGCGCGTCATCGCGCAGGTGCTCGCTCGCGAGGCGCTCATAGCCGTGCAGACGCAGCGCAGCCGCGATGGCGTACGCGTTCGAGCGGCGGACCTGGTGGGCGAGGATGGGTTCGCCGGGCTCGATCAGCTCGTTGCCGGTCGAGATCACCGCCAGCATCGGCTGATTGGCGACCTGGATCCTCGCCTTGCCGGCCGCCGCAGCGACCGCGATCTGCGGCGGCCCGAGCCGCGTCCCTGCCGTCAGCAGCAGTGCGCCTTCGCGGGCATCCGTGCCGCGCCGATGCACATTCTGTCCGGGCCGCACCTCGGTGCCCTCGGCGAGACTGGCGAGCCCGTCGCGAGCGGTGATCTGCTCGACGGGCACCACGCAATCGCAGCCCGCGGGCAGCGGCGTTCCCGTCATCACTTCGATGCATCCCTGCGCGGAGGCAAGCGCAACCGGAGCGTCGCCGGCGGCCTGCGTTGCCTCGATGGCGAACGAGCGAGCGCCGCGCTGCACCGCGGCGCTCGCCAGCGCAATCCCGTCCATGGTGACGCGGTCGAAGGGCGGCTGATCGCGCTCGGCGCATATGTCCTCGCGCAGCACCGCCCCGGCGCACTGCAGCAGCGGCAGGGAGATCGTGGGCAGGCACGAGAGGTGCCGCCCGATCAACTCATCCGCTGCAGCGGGACTGATCATGCGCTGCGCTCTCCGTGCTAATCGCCCTTCTTCGCGTGCTTCTTCTGGTAGACACGCACCTCGGCGTTGAATTCGCGGGCGACGTGCTTCAGCTGATCGACGGCGGCGTTGTGGCGCTGGATCTCCATCGACTCGAGCGCCACGACCTGCTTCTTGCTGAGTTTCAGGGACTGCTCGGCGATGGTCTTGTCGCTCTGCGTCTTGATGCAGGCGAGATAAGCCATCATCTTGTGATTGTACGTCTGCACGGTCTTCTGGGCGGTCAGCATCTGGGCGAGAGTA
>JAKCEJ010000199.1 GCA_021838065.1 Pseudomonadota bacterium | reverse complement strand
CGGGATGATCTGCCCCACGACTCCGAGCGGCTCATGGTAGTGGTAGGCGACCGTGTCTTCGTCGATCTGACTGATGGCGCCTTCCTGCGCGCGAATGCAGCCGGCGAAATAGCGCAGATGATCGATGGCGAGCGGCAGGTCCGCCGCCAGGGTCTCGCGGATCGGCTTGCCGTTGTCCCACGTCTCGATGGTGGCCAGGTACTCGAGTTTCGCTTCCATGCGATCGGCCATGCGGTTCAACACCAGAGCGCGCTCGGCCGGCGAGGCGCGGCCCCAGGCCGTCTTGGCGCCGTGGGCCGCATCGAGCGCCAGCTCGATATCTTCGGCGCTCGAACGCGGGATCTCGCACAGCGCGCCACCGGTCACCGGAGTGAGGTTCGTGAAGTACTGGCCCTTGACCGGTGCGACCCACTTCCCGCCGATGTAATTCTCATACCGGGACTTGAGCTGGATCTTGACGCGTCCGTGGGTGCTGGGTTGGATGGACATGGACAGTGCCTCGCAGTGGATTCGACGTAACAGCACTCGTTGCAAGCCTCATGCCACGGCGAAGGTCATAGAGAAAACAGGCTTCTCGGACCTGGCCGGCGTTCCTGCTGTTGCGTTTCGGAGCAACTCGGTGTGGCGCAACGGAACACTTGCGACGAGGCGTGTGGCGCCATGCGTTCGACGCAAACGCACCGCCACGGGCGCAGCTGTGTGAGAAATCGGCCCCGTCGGGAGCGCTGGTGACGGATCCGTGCAGGCAGTCGGTGCATGGTCCGGGCATAGGACTGCCGAGCGATCCTCGGTTCGGCGCCGCGTCAAGGCAGAGGTGTCCCGCGCCATGGGCGGTATCGCTGCGCATCATTCCAGTCGCCGCTCGAGTGTTGCATTTCTCCACAGCGAAACATCCGGGGTGTTGCAAAAGGAAACTCCGCTTCCTGCGCGCGATTGCGCCGGCCGCGCTGTTTGTCCGCGGTTCACCGCTTCTCGATGCGTGGCATGGGTCTTGCAGCGCGGTCCGGCAGGCGGATCGGCACTCGCGAGGCGATCGCGCTCAAGGTCGTTCAATCCCAGGGGGAATTATCCATATGACGATCATTCATGTCTTACCACGCAGCGCCCGGGTCATGCTCGCCGCGAGCCTGCTCGTCGCGTCAGGGTCGTGCGGCATGGCGCTCGCCGCGGGCTATCCGCAGGTCACTGGCGCGCGCCTCGCGGCCGCTGCAAGCGACAATGGCTGGCTGATGTTCCGGCGCGACTACGCCGGCAACAGCTTCGCGCCGTTCACCCAGATCAACGCCCACAACGTGCAGAACCTGCACGAGGTCTGGAGCTACCGCAGCACATTGAAGCAGGGGTACGAGGCGACGCCGATCGTCAACGGCCGGTACCTGTTCATCACCACGCCGAAGGATCATCTGATTGCGCTCGATGCGGTCACCGGCAAGGTGCTGTGGAAATACGTCCGGCCCATGCAGGGCGTGGGCTTCAAGACGGTCTGTTGCGACGTGGTCAACCGCGGCGTCGCGCTGTACGGCGATGACGTCTACATGGCCACACTCGACAATTACGTCGTCGCCCTCAATGCCACGACCGGCAAAGTGGTCTGGCAGCGGCAGCTGAAGCCGGCGGATGTCGGGTACGCGATGACGCTTGCGCCGATGGTGCTCAAGGGCATGGTGATCGTCGGGGAGTCTGGCGGCGAGTACGGCGCCCGGGACTTCATCCAGGCGCTGAACGCCAAGACTGGTGCGCTGCTGTGGCGCCGCTGGTCGACACCCGCGCCGGGGCATCCTGGCGGCAATACCTGGCCGAAAGGCATGTACGCACACGGTGGCGGGTCGGCGTGGATCACCGGCACGTACGATCCGACGACGGACACGCTGTTCTGGGGCGTGGGCAATCCTGCGCCCTGGCTCGCGAAATTGCGTCCCGGATTGAATCTGTTCACTGACTCGTTGCTCGCGCTGCATCCGCGCACCGGGAAGATCAAGTGGTATTACCAATACACCCCGCATGACTCCTGGGATTATGACGGGGTGAACACGCCTGTGATCACGACGCTGCGCTATCACGGCAGGCAATACCGCGCGATTGTCCATGCCGATCGCAATGGCTGGTTCTATGCCATCAACCGTGTGAACGGCAAGCTGATCTATGCCCGGCCGTTTACCCGCGCGACCTCGGTCGCCGGCTTCAAGAACGGTCTGCCCTACACGAACAACGCTCTGCGCCCGGCGATGAACAAGCAGGTGTTCACGTGTCCGAGTTTCCTCGGCGGTAAGAATTGGTGGCCGATCTCGGTCGATCCGATGACCCACATGGCCTATGTGCCGACGATTCACACCTGTATGACCATGAAGGGCGTGCCCACGTTCTACCATCCCGGGTTGCCCTACCTCGGGGAGAGCTTCGAGGTGGTGCATGATCCGGCCGATCATCACTGGGGTGCGTTGCAGGCGATCAACCTGGATACCGGGCGCGCGGCCTGGAATCACGAGAGCGACCTGCCGTGGGATGCCGGGGCGATGAGCACCGCAGGGGGCGTGGTGTTCAGCGGTTCGGCGCGTGGCCACCTGTATGCGTTCGATGCACGCACCGGCCAGGTGTTGTGGCGTAGCCCGCAGCTGTCCTCGGGCATCATCGCCCCGCCCTCGACGTACGTGGTGGATGGCAAGCAGTACGTCGCGATTCTCGCCGGCTGGGGCGGCGGCACGCCCATCTGGGGCGGCAAGATGGTCCCGGCGGTGAAGCAGATTCCACGCGGCGGGCATCTGTATGTCTTTGCCCTGCGGTAACCGCGGCGCTCGGGTGGGTGGACGCTTCGCCGTACTGCTGGGGGTGGCTCTGAGCTTCGCCGCGCTGGGTCTGCAGCGCGGCGAAGCGGCGGTACCGGCGCTGTACACCGCCGCACAGGCCCGCTCGGGCGAGCGGGTTTACGAGCATCACTGTGCGTCGTGCCACGGCAAGCAGGAGCAGGGGCTGGTCGGTCCGGCGCTGAGAGGACCGATCTTTGCTTCGGTGAAGGCCAACTACACGGTACGGGACATTTTCCTCTTCCTGTCCGTGAACATGCCGGCCCCTGCGCCGGGTTCACTCAGCCCTTTGCAATACGTGGACGTTATGTCCTTCCTGCTGCGGCAGAACGGCTTTCCGGCCGGCACGGTCCGGCTGACCGCCACGACTGCCGGCAGCAGCGCAGTGCCGTTGCGGTATCACGGCGGCGCGCCGGCGCCCGCGGTGCGCGCCCCTGCCGGGGGCGGCTGCGGGCGCCAGGCGGTGCGATCTGCCGCCGGTGCGGGTCCCGCGCCCCGGCACTGCCCGGCGACGCCCGGCGGGCCGATGCCGCGTGCGCTGCGCTAGCGCAGAGGTCTGCGTCCATTCCCTGAGGTACGGGTGTGTACGCGCCGAGGCAGAACTTCGGAATACCCGTACTGTACACGTCAGCGCGGATCGCGCTAGGGTAGCGGATACGGCAAGTTCCGCAGATCCTGCATCGTGCAGGCTGCGGAGGGGGGGTCGGGTGCGAGAAGAATCTGCTGCGCTTCAGCCGGCGCTGCATGCTGCCGACGAATTGACCGTCGCGGAGCGCTCCAAAGTCGTGTCGCTGTGGCATGAGCGGGCCCATCGGCTGGGGCTGAGCGAGCGTTGGCGTCCGGACTTCAGCGCGCTCAGCCGTCGCGCTCTGAGCGAGCTTGCCGAGCAACATCGGGCACTGTACCTGCATGCTCTGCCGGTGATGGAGTTGCTGCACCAGCAGATACTCAACACTCACAGCATGGTGTTGCTCACCGACAAGCGCGGCCTGATCATGCACGCCCTCGGTGACGGGGACTTCCTCGAGAAGGCCGAACAAGTCGCGCTCAAGCCCGGCGTGCTCTGGTCGGAGGACAGCAAGGGGACCAACGCGATTGGCACCGCGCTCACCGAGCAGCGCGCCACGCTGGTGCACGGCAGTGAGCATTTTCTCACGGTCAACCGCTTTCTTACCTGCTCGTGCAGCCCGATCCGCGGACCCTGCGGGGAACTGATCGGCGCGCTCGACGTCTCCGGACCCCAGGAAGGTTATCACCCGCATACGATGGGGTTGGTGCGCATCTCGACGCAGATGATCGAGAATCAGCTGTTCATCGATGAGTTCGCCCGGGCGCTGCGCATCCACTTTCATCCCCGGACGGAGCTGCTCGGCACGCTGCTCGAGGGCATCGCGGCATTCGACGAAGCGGGTCGGATGCTCGCGGCCAATGCCAATGCCCGTACGCTGCTCGGATTGTCCGCCGAGGGACGTACAGGGTATTCGCTCGATTCGCTGTTCGACACCGATGTGCCGTCCCTGCTCGCGCGGCGCGGGGCCGCCGGGACGCTGGTGCGCCTGACGTTGCGTAGCGGGCAGGCGGTGCTGGCACGCGTCGAGTCGAATGCGCTCGTGCACCGTGCCGCGGCGCCCGCGCCGCAGCCGCCGAGGCGCACCGCCCGGGCTGCGCCGGAGCGTGGTGCGACACTGGCAGATCTGGATACCGGTGATCCGGCCATCGCGGCAGTGATCGGTAAGGTCCGCAAGGTGCAGGGTTACGCGGTTCCCATTCTCATCCTGGGAGAGACCGGCACGGGCAAGGAACTGCTCGCACATGCGATCCACAACGAATCGGAGCGGCGGGGCGGTCCGTTCATTCCCGTCGACTGCGCCTCGCTTCCGGAGTCGCTGATCGAGGCGGAACTGTTCGGATACGAGGAGGGTGCATTCACCGGAGCCCGGCGCCGGGGCAATCCCGGCAAGATCCTTCTCGCCGACGGCGGCACGCTGTTCCTCGATGAGATCGGCGACATGCCGCTGGCACTGCAGACACGTCTGCTGCGGGTGCTGCAGGAGCGGGCGGTCCTGCCGCTCGGCACCCACCGCGAGCGACCCGTCGACATCGTGGTGATCTGTGCGACTCACCGGGACCTGAAGGACATGATGCACCGCGGCTTGTTTCGCGAGGACTTGTACTACCGGTTGAACGGACTCGCAGTGCGGCTGCCGGCACTGCGTGAGCGGGCGGACCTCGAGACGCTCGTGGCGCGTATCGTGCGCGCCCAGACCCCGTCCGTGCCGCAGATCTGCCCGCAGGTCCTGGCAGCGTTCCGTCGCTATCACTGGCCGGGCAACATCCGGCAGTTGTCCAACGTGCTGCGTACCGCGGGCATCATGGCCGGGGAATCGGGGCGGGTGGGTCTGCAGCAACTGCCGGAGGATTTTCTTGATGACCTGCCAGACGAGGACGGCAATGCGCCGCGTGGCAATGGGGCGGATCTGAGGTCACTGCGCTCGAGCGCCGTGACCGCGGCCCTCGAGCGCAGTTCGGGTAACGTCTCTGCCGCTGCGCGCGCCCTTGGAGTCTCTCGCAACACGATCTACCGCACGCTGCGGCCGCGGCGTTCAGCGTAGGGTAAGCGTCACGCCCGCCAGGACACTGATGCCGGGGGCGGGCTCGAAATACGCGCCGCTCGACTGATTGACGATGACTGCGGCGACGTAGCGGCGGTTCAGCAGATTGTTCACCCGTAGGAACACCTCGAGGCGCTGAGCGCCGAAAGCCGTACGATACCCGCCGCTCGCATCGAACAGCGAATAACTTCCGGCGTGGACGCTATTGGCTTCGTTGGCGGGGACTGAACTGAGATACTGCCCGCTGAGACTGGCGTGCCAGCCGCGCCGTCCGCCCCAGGTCACCTTCGCATACGCGCTGTTGCGCGGCACGCCCGGCAATCGGTTACCGGCGGGAATCAGCTGCGTCGGGGTGGCGCACGGCACGGTGGTGCAGGTGCGAAAGCCATCGATGTACACCGCTTGGACGTAAGTGTACGCCACCTGCAGGTGCCACAGTGGCAGGAAGTGGTATGCGAGGGACGTCTGTTCGCCGCTG
>JAKCEJ010000198.1 GCA_021838065.1 Pseudomonadota bacterium | reverse complement strand
ATCACCGGGACCGGGCGGCCCGAGCGGCTCAGCGACAGCGCCGGGAACGTCAGCGGCCCGCGGCCGAGCGCGCGCACCGCCGGTTGCGCGGGGACCTTGTCGAGCTCGGCGTAGTGCAGCACATCGCTCACCGCCGTCGCGTTCGGCACCGTCACGGTGAACAGGCGCGGGGCGCGCCGGCTCCAGACCCGCGCCATAGTGGCCGCCTTGGCGAACAGCGGGCGCTCGGCGGCCGTCAGATACGGATCGAGGAGCCCGCTGGCATAGAGCCGGGCGGCCGCATCGAGCGCGGCCGGCACGAGGGCCGCATTCACGTCGTACGGATAGTACCCGCCGCCGAGGCCGGTATTGCTGTCCCGCCAGTCGCCGACCGGAACACCGGGCTTCAGTCCGATGAGATGCGCGCGGCGCGGATCGCGGGCGAAGGCAGCGGCGCTCTCGAGCACGAAGCGCAGGTTCTTCACCAGCGCCGCGCCATGGCTGCCCTGGCGCCCCTGCGGACCGCCGACCGGGGCGGAGAGGAACGCCGCCGCGTGCGGGCGCTCGCGCGGATTCAACAGCCAGGCGGCCGCATCGGGCGCGAGCATGTAGTTCTCATCGATCATGAGATAGGTGTAGCTCGGCGCGTCCGAGCGCACTCCGCGCTTGAGATTCATGAGCACGGCTTCCTCGCCGATGTCCTCCTCGTGCGCGACCTCGCCGTCCGCGGACAATCGCGCCAACACCGAGTCGAGCGCGTCATCGATCGCCGCTCCGGTGAGCGCCGGCATCAGCAGACGCACGCTCATCAGCGTATCCCGGCCGAAATAGGTGTCGAAGCGCCACGAGCCGGCGAGAAACTTCTGCCGGTACGCCAGGAACGTCAGGGTGTCGCGCGCCGCCCGGCTGCCCGCATGCGGATGGCGCAACAGCTGCCTTGCGGCGAGCGGCGTCAGCGGCGGCTCGCCCGTCAGGCCCGTGATGCGCAGACGGATCACTCCGGCGCGGTCGGCGAGAATGCGAGCGCCCCGCACGTGGCCGCGCAGCACGGTGAGCTTCAGCCGGTAGCTGACGCCGCCGTCGAGACGCTCACGCGACCAGGCGATGCGCTGCGCATCGCTGATCGGCATCGTCGCGATGCCCGCCGGCAGCTTGCCGAGCGAGTTGTAATCGCGCAGCACCCGGATGCTGGAGAGGACTGCCTGGCCCACCTGCAGCGCTGCATCGCCGGTGAGCTCGACCACGGCGGACATCCCGTAGAGCGGACGGCCGTGCCGGTCGTGCGTGCGCACCGGATGCAGCGGGCCGAGCAGGCGCCAGTTCGCCCAATGCGGCTCGCGCGTAAACCAGACGCCGACGCCGCTGTCGCCGGCCGGGAATGCCATGATGAGGCGCGGATCCGGGCCGGAGCGCAGCACCAGGTCGCCCGCCACGGGGCCCTGGCGCACAAAGGCATTGAAGAAGCGGCCCTGCCGGACGGCGAACGTCAAGGGGGGGTGGGCGGCGCGGGCCGAGGCCAAGGGACAGCACGAGGCAGCGCTCAGCAGCGCGGCCGCCGCCGGACGGGTCCAGGATGAGAGACGAAGTCGCATGAATTGCTTTCCTCTAGCAGCCTGCCGCGGGGCCGTCGGATAGTATTGCAACGCCCTCATGACATCGATATCATGATGGTATCGATGTCATGCCAGAGTGGCAACCGGCATCGACAGCACGCATCAGCGCAGGAGAAGCGCCGTTGAAGGGCGCAGGACCTGCGGAGCAGGCACAAGGGGAATGGGGTGAGCAGACCGGCATTGACGTCGATCGAGCACGACAGGCCCTCCCTAACGTATTGATTTGATGACAACCCGCTGAACGCCCAAGGCGGCACTCAGCGTGCGATGCATTTCTGGAAGCCGACCGGTACCCATGAGCAATGATCTGAGGAATCCCGTCCAGGGGGCACGCCGCGCGGCGGCGCTAGGCGCAGCGCTGGCGCTGGCAGGGATCGCGAGCGCTGCGGCGCACGCCTTCTATCCGACCCCCGCGAAGCTGTTCGGCCCCCTGTTCGTGCGTGTGCAGATGGCCGGAGTGTTCCCAGACGGGAAGACCTTCGTCGATGCCGTCCCCAAGGCCTCGCCCCAGGTCGTTCTGCATCGCTTCCGCAAGGATAATCCGCGCACACGCGAGGCGCTGCTGCGTTTTGTGGAGCGCAACTTCACCCTGCCGCCGCCCGACCGTACGCGCGTGCCCAAGACCGCAACGCTGCGGGCGCACATCGCGGCGCTGTGGCCGCTGCTGACCCGCCCGGCGGCCGTGCCGCCGCTGTACTCCTCGCTGCTGTACGTGCCCAAGCCCTACGTCATTCCGGGCGGGCGGTTCCGGGAGTTCTATTACTGGGACTCCTATTTCACGATGCTCGGGCTCATTCCCGACGGGCGCATGGCGAGCGCTCGGGACATGATCGATGACTTCTCCTATCTGATCCGCACCTACGGGCACATTCCCAACGGGACGCGCACCTACTATCTCTCGCGCTCCCAGCCCCCCGTCTATTACCTGATGATCGGGCTGCTCGATCGGCGTGATCCGGCGCGGGCCTGGGCCGATCATCTCGCGACGCTGCGCCGCGAGTATGCGTATTGGATGCGGGGCGCGGCGGGCCTTCGCCCCGGGCAGGCGCGGTGCAACGTGGTGGCGATGCCCGACGGGGCCTTGCTCAACCGCTATTGGTCCGAGGCTGACACGCCGCGCGACGAGTCTTATCGCGACGATGTGTTGTTGGCCCGCGCATCCGGCCGGCCGCCGGCCCGCGTCTACCGCGACCTGCGCGCCGCGGCCGAGAGCGGCTGGGATTTCAGCTCGCGCTGGCTGGGTGACGAGCGCCACCTCGCCACCATCCGCACCACCGACATTGTGCCGATCGACCTGAACAGTCTGTTATACGGAATGGAGCGGGCCATCTCCCGCGGATGCGCCGCGCGGCACGATCTGCCGTGCGCGCGCCGCTTCGCGGCCCGTGCGCGCCGCCGGCGCAACGCCGTCGACCGGTATCTGTGGGATGCGCGGCGCGGGTACTTTTCCGATTACGATTGGCGCACCCGCCGGCGCACCGGCGAGCTCAGCGCCGCGACGCTCTATCCGCTGTTCGTCGGACTGGCCGATGCGCACCGGGCGAACGCAGTGGCCGCCGTCACGCGCGCCCGCCTGCTACAGCCTGGCGGCATAGTGACCACCACCATCATCACCGGACAACAGTGGGACGCGCCGAACGGCTGGGCGCCTCTGCAGTGGATCGCGGTCCAGGGGCTGCGCCGCTACGGCCACCCCCGACTCGCCTTCCGTCTCGCGCGACGCTGGGTGGCCACCGTGCGGCGCGTTTACAGCAACACCGGCAAGCTGGTCGAGAAATACAACGTCGAGCGCAAACTGCCCGGGGGCGGCGGCGAGTACCCGCTGCAGGACGGCTTCGGCTGGACAAACGGCGTGACGCAAGCACTGCTCACGCTCTACCCGCGCCTCGATCATCCCTCGCGCGGCGGCGCGCCCTAACCCCCTCTGCGCGCCGCCGCCGGGCTCTCGGACAAGGACGTCCGCGGAGTCCGCACTCTCCCGGCGCGCACACGCCGCCGCGTATATCGGGACTGATCTTCCGATTCCGTCGTTCTGCCGATTATCACTAGCTTGCCCAGGCAGGCATCGCTAAGATCGATCGTCTAGCGCCCGTGATTTGGCGATGGAATCAGAGCCACTGATGTGGCTGGCACCTGGGAGTCTTACTCTTGCCCCCCGAGACGCGTTTGTCAAGAAGTGCAAAGAAATGCACGTACGGCCACGCCCGCCCGGCGAATCGTATTGCGCTCCTGTTGGTCGTGCCTGCCGCGCTGCTACTGGCGAGCTGCGGCTCCTCCGGTCAGAAGAAAGCTGCGGCCGCACCTGCGGTCGTGTCAGTCGTCACCGTGCATGCGCAACAGGTGCCGCTGGCGGAGCAGTACGTGGGGCGACTGTCGGCGTACCGCCAGGCGAACGTGCTGGCCCGGGTCGCGGGCGTGCTGTTGAAGCGTCGCTACACGGAGGGCGCCGAGGTGAAGGCGGGTCAGCCGCTGTTCGAGATCGATCCGTCGCCGTACCGGGCCGCTCTCGATGCCGCGGTGGCCGCGCTCGCTCAGGCCAAAGCCAATGCCGCCAACGCGGCCGTCACCGCGCAGCGCGATCGGGTGCTGATCCGTCACAACCTCGTGTCTGAATCCCAGCTCGACACCGATGAGGCGGCCGAGCGCTCCACGGCCGCGCTGGTGAAGCAGACGCAGGCCAACGTGGAGGCGGCGCGCATCAATCTCAGTTACACCGATGTCACCTCGCCGATCGCCGGCATCGCCGGCGAACAGCAGGTCACCGAGGGCGCGTTGGTCGGCCAGGGGACCCCGACGCTGCTGACCACCGTCGAGCAGATCAATCCCATCTACGTCAATTTCGATGAGCCCGCCTCGCTGCAGGAACAGCTGTCCGCAGACGCGCAGGCCCATCTGATCACGCTGGCGCCGCCGCGGGCCGAGATCCGGCTCACACTGTCCGACGGCACGCCCTATGGACAGCCCGGCGCGCTCGATTTCCGCGCCGCCACCGTCGACCCGACCACCGGCACGATCGCCCTGCGCGGCGTGCTGCCCAATGCGAATCACCAACTCCTGCCCGGGATGTTCGTGAATGTGCGACTCACGGTCGGCACGGCCGATCACGCCTTCCTGGTGCCGCAGGCGGCGCTGCAGCGCGACAGCGCCGGCAACCCCTACGTGCTGACGGTCTCGGCCGCCGACACGGTCGTCAAGAAGAGCGTGAAGACCGAGGGGTCAAGCGGCAATGACTGGATCATCTCGCTCGGCCTCACCGACGGCGATCGGGTCATCGTCTCCGGCATCCAGGATGCGCGCCCCGGCGCCAAGGTCTCTCCCGAAGCGGCGCGCAGCGCGGCGGCGGGCCGGTAGGAGGCGCTCGTGCCGCAATTCTTCATCGACCGGCCGGTCTTCGCCTGGGTCATCGCGCTGCTGATCCTGCTGGGCGGCGCCATTGCGCTCAGCCGCCTGCCCACGGATTCGTACCCAGTGGTCGCCCCGCCGCAGGTCACCATCACCGCGAACTATCCGGGCGCGAACGCGCGTACGGTCGAGTCGACAGTCACGCGGGTCATCGAGCAGGACCTCACCGGCATCGACAATCTGCTCTACTTCACCTCGCAGTCGAGCTACGGGCAGTCGCAGATCACCCTCACCTTCGCGACCGGAACCAACCCGTCGATCGCCCAGGTGCAGACGCAGAACCGCGTGTCGCTCGCCGAGCCGCTGTTGCCCACCGAAGTCACCCAGCAGGGCATCCAGGTCAATCAGTCGAGCGCCGGGTTCCTCGGCGTAATCGCGCTGCGCTCGCAGCCGGGAGGCCCGGATCGGGCGGCGCTCAATCACTGGGTCGCGGCACACGTGCTCGATCAGATCGAGCGCATTCCCGGCGTCGGCTCGGCGACGCTGTTCGGCTCCGATTACGCCATGCGGATCTGGCTGAACCCGAACGAGCTGCATGCCTACGGCATGTCGGCCGCGAGCGTCCTGCAGGCGATCCAGGGCCAGAACATCCAGGTCGCCGCCGGCTCGATCGGCGCCGCGCCGGCCGTCCCCGGCCAGCAGACCATGGCGACGGTGGCGACCCAGGGCTGGTTCAGCTCGCCGAAGCAGTTCGGCGGCATCCTGCTGCGCACCAATCCCAACGGCACCTCGGTGTACCTGAAGAACGTCGCCAAGGTGCAGCTTGGCATGCAGAACTACGCGTTCTCGGTCAAGGTGAACACCACCCCGGTGGCGGCCTTCGGCATCCAGCTGCTGCCCGGGGCCAACAGCCTGCAGGTGATGAAGGCGATCAAGACCGAGATGGGTCAGCTGCAGAAGACCTTCCCGGCGGGGGTAAGCTGGTTCGCGCCGGTCG
>JAKCEJ010000197.1 GCA_021838065.1 Pseudomonadota bacterium | reverse complement strand
CGCCTCGGTGATGGGCACATCATTGATGCTGGCCATGCGCCGGCGCATCAGGCCGCGCTCATCGAACTCCCAGTTCTCGTTCCCGTAGGAGCGCAGCCAGGCGCCCTTGGCGTCATGCCATTCGTAGGCGAAGCGCACGGCGATGCGGTTGCCGGCGAACGCCCAGACTTCCTTGATCAGCCGGTAGTCGAACTCGCCCGCCCACTTGCGCTTGAGGAACGCGATGATCTCGGTCCGTCCGGTGAGGAATTCCGAGCGGTTCCGCCAGCGGCTGTCCTCGGTGTAGGCGAGCGCGACGCGCTCCGGATCGCGCGTGTTCCATGCATCCTCGGCCGCGCGGACCTTGACGGCGGCGCTCTCGGCGGTGAACGGCGGCAGCGGTGGACGGCTCGACATGGCCTTCTCCTCGGGACACACCCGTTCCCAGAGTCTGTACCGAACGGTACAGACGGCCGGGCGCGCGGTCAAGCGCCGTGCCGCGTGAGGCTCAGTGGTTGTCGCGCGGCACGCCGAAGCGCGCCTCGACGCGCTGAAAGCGCTCCGCGCCGTTCAAGATCATGCCCTCGCCGAGCTGACCCACCATGGCCCGCTGGATCTGCTGCCAGGGGGTCTGGGAGGGCGGAGTGCGGTAGCCTCCGGCCGCCTCGAGCGCGGCGCGGCGCGCGGCGAGCTCGCGCTCATCGAGCAGCACGTTGACTTCGCGCTTGCGCAGGTCGATGCGGACCCGGTCGCCGCTCTTGAGCAGCGCCAGTGCGCCCCCGGCGGCCGCCTCCGGCGAGGCGTTGAGGATCGAGGGGGAGCCGGAGGTGCCCGACTGGCGGCCGTCGCCGATGCACGGCAGCACGGTGATGCCCTGCTTGATGAGGTAACTTGGCGGGCGCATGTTGACGACCTCGGCCGAACCCGGGTAGCCGATGGGGCCTGCGCCGCGCATCACCAGCACGGTGTGCGCGTCGACGCCGAGTGCCGGGTCGTCGATGCGCGCGTGATAGTCCTCCGGACCGTCGAACACCGCCACCGACGCCTCGAAGGCGTCCGGATCGGCCGGGTTGCCAAGATGACGCTGACGGAACTCCTCGGAAATCACGCTCGTCTTCATGATCGCCGAGTCGAACAGGTTGCCGCGCATCACGAGAAAGCCGGCGTTCATCCTCAGCGGCTGCTCGATCGGGCGGATCACCTCGCTGTCGGCGATGGCGCGGCCGCGGCAGTTTTCCCCGAGCGTACGGCCGTTGACGGTGAGGGCCTGCTCGCGGATCAGGCCGCGCCGCATCAGCTGGTTGACCACGGCGGGCACCCCGCCGGCGCGGTGGAAGTCCTCGGCGAGATAGTCCCCGGCCGGCTGCAGGTTTACCAGCAGCGGCACCTCGTAGCCGTAGGCCTGCCAGTCCTCGAGGCTCACCTCGACGCCCATGTGCCGGGCGATGGCCCCCAGATGAATCGGCGCGTTGGTCGATCCGCCGATGGCCGAGCCAACCACGATGGCGTTGAGGAACGCCTCGCGCGTCATGACGGCCGACGGACGCAGATCCTCGTGCACCATCGCGACGATGCGCATACCGGTCTCATACGCGATCTGCGCCCGCTCGCGATGCGGTGCGGGAATGGTTCCCGCCCCCGGCAGCTGCATGCCGAGCGCTTCGGCGATGGAGTTCATGGTGCTCGCCGTGCCCATGGTGTTGCAGTAACCGCTCGAGGGCGTGGAGGCGGCCACCCGCTCCATGAATCCCGCATAGTCGATTTTCCCGGCCGCGAGCAACTGCCGGGACTCCCACACGATGGTTCCCGAGCCGACGCGCCTGCCTTCGAACCAGCCGTTGATCATCGGGCCGACCGACAGCGCGATGGCGGGAATGTCCATGGTGGCGGCGGCCATCAGGCACGCCGGGGTGGTCTTGTCGCAGCCGATGGTCAGCACGACCCCGTCGATCGGATAGCCGTGCAGTACCTCGACCAGCCCGAGGTAGGCGAGATTGCGGTCGAGCGCAGCGGTCGGCCGGCGGCTCGTTTCCTGGATGGGATGCACGGGAAACTCGATGGGCACGCCGCCGGCGGCGCGGATGCCCGCGGCCACGCGCTCGGCGAGCACGAGGTGGTGGCGGTTGCAGGGCGAGAGGTCGGAGCCGGTCTGGGCGATGCCGATGATGGGCTTGCCGGATTGCAGCTCCTCGAGGGTCAGGCCGTAATTGAGATAGCGCTCCACGTGCAGCGCGGTCATCCCCGGATCGGCCGGATCGTCGAACCAGGCGCGTGAGCGCAGCTTCGGTTTGGAGTCTCTGTCCCGCTCGGATGCGCCCATAGGTCTGCCGTGTCCAATCGCTGCTTTAAGAAGAATAATCATATAATATGTCGGTGGGCGCGGAAACTCTCGGCGCGCGCCGGCGGCGGCGGTCACCGGGCGCACGATATACTTGCGGCGCCCACCATGGCGCCGAACCGAAAGACACCTCTGTGGCCCTACCGATCATCCCGCCAGACCGCAGCCTGACTTATGGCCTGGTGGAGTCCCTGGGGCAGCTGATTGTCACCGGAGCCTACGACACCAAGCCCTTTCCGACCGAAGGCGAGCTGTCGCGCCAGCACGGCACCAGCCGCTCAGTCACCCGCGAGGCAGTGAAGATGCTCACCGCCAAGGGCCTGCTGCAGGCGCGGCCCCGCCAGGGAACAAGGGTCACGCCGGAGGCGCGCTGGAATCTGCTCGATCCGGACGTGCTGCGCTGGCTGCTCGAGCGCAAGTTCTCGCTGCAGCTGCTCGCGGAGTTCAGCGAAATGCGGCTCGCGATCGAGCCGGCGGCCGCGGCGCTTGCCGCGAGCCGCGCCGATCACGCGGCGATCGGGCGCATTCGCGACGGGCTCGAGCGCATGAAGGCCGCGGGTCACGGCGAGGATGAGCCGGTGGCCGCCGACATCGCCTTTCATACGGCGGTGCTGGCCGCCACCGGCAATCGCTTCTACGCGCAGCTCGATGCGCTGATCAACACGGCGCTCAGGATCTCCATCCGCTTCACCAACCGCATCAAGGGCCGCGCCGCCGGCATCGCCCGGCACGAGGAGGTGCTCGATGCGATCGCCGCGGGAGACCCCGAGCGCGCCGCGCTCGCGATGCGCGCGTTGGTCCAGGAGGTGCTCGCCTTGATCGGCACGGCATCCGCACAAACTGGCGCTGCGCGAAAGGCGGCGCGCAGGGCAGGCTGAGGCGCTCGGCGGGCGCGCCGCCGACAGACGCCGTCGCGCACGCGAAAAAACGTCGTTTATGGCAAATCGGAAATCGAGCGGCGCCGCTTTGCCGCGGGCGTCACCATGCTCAAGCGCCGCGTGACGTCTCGATTCGGCGACAGCGCGCGGTGGATTCAGCGTCGATTCAGTGCGGAACGCCCACTCTTCAAGGCTAAAGTTGAGCGGGGGTGAGCCCGTCGGTCGGCGGCGGCCGTCGCGCGGCGGGTGTTTGCTGTCAAGCCTTACGGCGTGCCGATGAGCGGGCCGTGAACCTGACACCGGTGCAGCCTCATTGAACCGGCTCGCCGCCACAGCCCGTCTCACGGTTCGTGCGCAGACAACAACGAAAGGACGCTGGGAAGGTCATGACGAAACGCTCGAAGCGACGGCGCGTTCTGATTGTCACAGACGACACGTCTGTCGCGACCCGCGTCGCGGAGTTGCTCGTTGAGCGTGGATACGAGGCGTCCGTGCACCGCAATCCGGCCGACCTGATGGCCGCGGCGAGTGCCGATTCGCCCGACCTGGTGATCCTGTGCGTGGCCGTTGGCGTGGAGCCGAACTACTCGCTCGGCACGACGCTCATGGGAATGTTCGATGTGCCGTACATCGTGCTTGCCGCAGCGTGGGACGAAAGCGCTGCGCACGCGGCCGCGCAGAACGGCGCGCTCGCGTTTCTCGCCAGCGCGTATCCGAACCTGCACGATTGCGTCCCGGTGATCATTGCGGCACTGGAGCGCCACACCGAGCTGCGCGCGCTGCAGCAGCGCATGGAGCAGGTCATCCAGGCGCTGCAGCATGCGCGCACCATCAGCACGGCGTGCGGGGTCTTGATGGAGCGGATGCATCTGAATCGGAGTGAGGCGTTCGAGACGCTGCGTGCGGCGGCCCGTACCCGGCGCATGCGCCTGCTCGATACCGCCGCCACCCTGCTCGCCGCGCTGGAGGCATTGAACGAGGTGGGCGAGGCCGGCGCTGCTCTCGCGGCCGAGCGGGACTGTGACCGGGTTCGCAGTTCGCTGCGCAAAAGCAGATAACATAACCAAGATCGGGCCCACCGCATCCTCGTCGGCCCGTCACGAACACGCGCAGCGTCGTTCACGGCCGCCGGACTCCCGCGGCGAAGCATCCCCGGGCCCTCTCTCCGCCCCCATCAATGCTCGCGCGCACCGCAGCACACACGGTGTGCCGTCGTAGGAGTGCGTCATCATGGAAACCCAGCGACTCAGAACGATCCAGTCCCCGGGGCGGTTGAGCAACCTGCTCGATTCCCTGACCGGCTCGTGGCAGATTCTGCCACCCGGCCTCACCCGGATAACTTCGGCCCCGCTGCTGCCGGCGCCGCTGCGCCTGCTCGGCCGTTGCATTGAGCGAGGCGATTCGCTTTGGCGAGCCTGGACCGACGGGGCACGCATCTGGTTCTTCGAGGCGCTATTTTCGCTCGAGCTGTCCCGCGAGCGCGGCAAACCGGTCGTCCAACTCAAGCAGTATGACGAGGCGGGCGATGTCAAGCGCGTGCTGACTTACGTGTCGACGCCGGAACACGGGTGGCAGCAGTGCGCGTGACCGGCACGATGGCTTGGCGGGCCACTCGCGCCGAGGCAAGCAGGATCCTGACCGCGGTTGCAGCAGATATTGACCCGCTTACGGAGCAGCGCGGAATCCGCCGCCGCGGGCGGCTGCATGCGTGGGGCGTGGGCTCGGATTTGCACCGACTGGCGCGCGCAGCGCGTGCGCTCGGGCTGTCGAGTCTCTCTTCCATCGTGATGCGCATGGCCGAGCGACTCGAACCCTGCCTGCGCGCCGGTGAGCTCGGGCGGCGGGATGCCGAAGTGCTCCGGCGTCTGGCCGAGCACTGCCGACGCTATCTCGAAGATCCGACGGATGTCAAAGCTGCGGCCGCGATGGTTGACGAGCTGGCCGCCGATCCTCTGCGGGCGGCGGGCCGCTGGGAGCGGATTCACCTGCTGCAGGGAGCGATCGAGGAGGGTGCCGAGGCCGTCGGGCTCGTCAGCGGCCGAGCGAACGGGGCGAGGTACCACCGGCTGACCGGGCTGCTCGATCGCAACTCCCTGCACGCGGTGCTGCGGGAAATCCTGCGCGCGGCGGCGCCGGCGCGTGCGCCCGTCGGGGTCATGTCGATCGGCATCGCCGGTGTCGAGGACATCGTCGACTCGCTTGGCCCGGAGGCCGGGGCAGCTGTCGTGGCGCGCGTTGCCGCGCAGCTGATCCGCGCCGCGCCGGGTGGCGCGGCGATCGGGCGGTTCGGCCCGGATCATTTCGTTGTCGCATGCTCCGGCCTCACTGCGCTCGAACTCACCCAGGAGGCTTCGCATCTGGTGGCGTTGATCTGCCGCAGCCACAGCATCAGCGGCCATCCAGTCTCCGTGACGGCCCGGATCGGCTTGGCGATGGCGGGGCAGCACGGGCGGAGCGCCGCGCAGCTGCTCGGTAATGCCGATGCAGCGCTGCATGATGCCCGTGCGCGCAAGCTCTACACCACGCAGTTCTTCGCGCCGCAAATGCGCCACGCGGCGCTGCGGCGGGTGAGCCTGGAGGCGCAGCTGCGCACCGCCATCGAGCGCGGCAGCTTCGAGTTGCACTACCAGCCGAAGCTGTCACTGCGCACCGGCCGGCTTTGCGGCCTCGAGGCGCTCGTGCGCTGGCCGGCCAGCGCGCAGGGACCGATCCCGCCCGCGGAATTCATCCCGATTGCCGAGCGG
>JAKCEJ010000196.1 GCA_021838065.1 Pseudomonadota bacterium | reverse complement strand
CACGAGGCCGGGCACGCGATCGACAACGCCTACCGCCTGCGCCGCCGCAAGCGGTGGCGGGAAGTGTTTGGACCGGCTTCGCTGCGCTATCCCGACCGCTACAAGGCGCGCCCGGGGAGCCGCCGCTACGTGCATCACCTCGGCGACTGGTACGCGCAGGCGCATCCCACCGAGGATTTCGCCGAGACGTTTGCCGTCTGGCTGACGCCGCGCTCGGGGTGGCGCAAGCGTTACGCCGACTGGCCGGCGGTGCGCAAGCTGCGCACGGTCGATGAGTTGATGGCCGAGGTGCGCGAGCGGCCGGCGCCGGTGCGCACGCGCGCCCGGATCGAGCCGATCGATGCCAACACACGGACCCTCGCGGAGCACTATCGTCGCAAGGAGGCCCGCTACCGCCAGTATCGGCGCGGCATGGTCGATGCGATGTTGCAACGGGTGTTCAGCGAAGAGCGGCCGCGCAGGGGCGCGGTGCGCGCCTCGACTCTGCTGCGCGCTCACCAGCGAGCCCTCAGCGACGCCGTCTCGCGCGAGCTTGGCCTGCCGCGTTATAGTGTGCAGGAGATCATGCGTGCGATGATTGACCGGAGCGAGGCATTGCAGCTGTACGTGCGCGGCGACCGCCGCGACGCGGTGCAGTTCTGCCGCTGGCTGCTGGAGCGGCTGGTGTCGTTGTACTCGCAGGGCGAAACGCCGCACATATCTCTATGAAGAAACTGCGCACGCTCGTCGTGATGCACTCCAGTCTGGTGCCGCCGGAGACCCTCACCGGGCATACCGAGAAGGAAATCGCCGAATGGCGGACCGAGTACGATGTCACCACGACGCTGCGCCGCCACGGGCACGACGTGCGCTGTCTCGGGGTGCTCGACAGCCTGACCGAGATGCGTCTGGAGATCGCCGAATGGAAGCCGGACATCGTCTTCAACCTGCTCGAGGAATTCAACGGCATCGTCACTTACGATCAGAACGTGGTGGCGTACCTTGAGCTGCTGCGTCAGCCGTACACGGGCTGCAATCCACGCGGGCTCCTGCTTTCGCGCGACAAGCCGCTGAGCAAGCAGCTGCTCGCCTTTCACCGCATCCCGACGCCGCGCTTCGCCGTGTTCCGCCGCGGCACGCGGGTGCGCGTTCCGCGCAAGCTCACTTTCCCGCTGTTCGTCAAATCGGCCACCGAGGACGCCTCGCTCGGCATCGCACAGGCCTCGGTGGTCGAGGACGCCTCCAAGCTCAAGGAGCGGGTGGAATTCATCTACGAGCAGGTCGGCTCGGATGCACTGGTCGAGGAGTTCATTGCCGGGCGCGAGCTGTATGTCGGGTTGCTCGGCAACGATCGCCTGACTCGCCTGCCGGTCTGGGAGATGGTCTTCGGCACCATGCCCGAATCCCTGCCGGGCATCGCCACACGCAAGGTGAAGTGGGACCGCGCCTACCGCGACCGTTACGGCATCACGACGCGCAAGGCGACGGATTTGCCGAGCGGCGTCGAGGCTCAACTCGATAAGCTCTCGCGCCGCATCTACCGGGCGCTCGGGCTCTCGGGCTACGCGCGCATGGATTTCCGCCTCACCGCCGACGGGCGGGTCTACGCCCTCGAGGCCAACGCCAATCCAAACCTCGAGGAAAGCGAGGACTTCGCCGAGTCGGCGCTCGCCGCCGGGATCAAGTACCGCGAGCTGCTCGAGCGGCTCATGACGCTCGGACTGTCCTATCGGGCGCTCTGGCGCTGAGCACGCTCTGTTAGCACTCCCCTCCTGCCGCTGCCAGCGGCGCCCGTGGCATGGCCGCGAGAATGACCGCTAAAATGCGCACGGATTCGCGATTTTTTCGCGCCCTGTGTGGTCAACTCTGAGTGCCGGCGACCGTTGCCCTCGACAGTACGCCGAGCAGGAGGTCACGCCGTCGATGTCGAGCCGAATCCAACCGGTCGCCAACCTGAAGGAATACTTCAAGGACGCGCTGCATGGCGCGCTCGCCAATCAGCGTCTGGCGGTCGAGGATCAGACCGAGCACTACGTGGTGAATCTGCTCACGCTGTTCGCCCGTTCCGAGGCGCTGTTCGAGCACACTGCCGAGGGGCTGCGCGTCAAGCCGCTGGTGGTGATGCTCTCCGAGGCGCTCGAGGCGCACAGCCGCACCGAGCGCGACCGCGGTCTGCAGCGCCTCGGTGACGTGTCGCTGTTCGTCGCCGGATTCTTCGCGCGCGGCTTCGCCCGCAAGCTCATCGACATCGACTACCACATCGCCATGGGCGGCTGCGCCTACGGAACGCTCGCGCGCCGGCTCGTTCCGCCCGGTGCGCCACAGGCCGCCGCGGCGCGGCGCGGGCGCGTGCTCGGCCAGGTGTTCGCCGAGCTCGCCGAAAAGTTTCAACCCATGGTCGATGCGCTCAATGAATTGAGCGAGGCCGGCTATGCGCACTCTCACAAGGACATCCTGCGCCTCTATGAGCTGTGGGTGAAGACCGGCAGCCGGCGCAGCTACGCGCTGCTGAAGCGCCTCGGGGTCGAGCCGACCGCGCACCCCGGGACCGCTCCCGGTGTGCTGCACTGAGCCTATGATCCTGACACGCCTGCAGCAGCTGATCGGTGGCATTTACGATCTCGGCGTCGCCTACGACGTATACGATTTCTTGGTGACCGACCGCGCGCGCCTGCCGCCGGAGGTGCGCACGCGCCTCAGCGCAGAGGATCTGATAGTCGCGCAGCCGGGCGAGTCGGGCGAGGAGATGGCGATGTCGCTGTACCTCGATCCGGCGCTGCTCGAGCGGCTCGGGCGCGAGGACCCGATGGTGCGACTGCACGACGGCAACGTCGCGGACTGGTGGATCGCGCTCGAGGGCGTGAGCCATTTTCTCTACCTCGCCTGGAACGCAAGCCACGACCGGCCGGTCTCGCTCCTCGAGCTCGAGATGCAGGCGGAAGTCGACAAGTACGTGGCGAGCTACTGGCTGATGCGTCGCCAAAGCCCGGAGCATTTTCCGGCTGAGCTGCGCCGGCTGCTGTTCGACCGCTCGCGCATCGATCAGCGCCTCGCCGACGGCCGGGAGGACCTGTACCGGCACGCGAGCGGCTACGCCGAGCGGTTCTGCCGCCGGCTCGAGCAGTTGCTGCACGGCGCGCGCGGGCGCTCCGAGGTCGAAGTGCTCGCCGAGCTGCGCCGCTTCTACCGCTACACGAACGCGCGCAAGCGGGCGCACATCGAGCGGTTGGCCTGAGGCGGCGCGACGGGGTGCAATCCGCGCCGGGCGCGGCTATTGTGCGAGTGATGAGTCCCATCGTATTTCTGCGCCGCCAGGATCTCGGGCAGCGTGCAGCCTTTTCAGTGGACTTCGGACTTGCTATGCTTCATCGAGACGGCCCTTTCTTTGACGGTGATTGTTGTGTTGCAACTCAATCATACCGGAGTTGAGGTCTTCTTTTCGTTTCAAACAATCTCTACACGTGGACCATGAGGAAGCTGATCGACCTGAGTCACACGATTCGCAACGGACTGGTCACCTTCAAGGGATTGCCCGCGCCGCTCATTTGCGACTACCTCAGTCGCGAGGCCTCGCGCAAAAGTTACACCGATGGTACGGAGTTTCAGATCGGCAGGATCGAGATGGTGGCCAACACGGGCACCTATATCGACTGCCCCTTTCACCGGTACGCCGACGGTAAAGACCTGAACGACGTCGGGCTTGAGCGGTTCGTGGATCTCCCGAGTGTCGTGGTGCGAGTGGACCACCGGGAGCGGATCGAGATCGATGTGCACGACTTCGAAGACGTGGACGTCAACGGCCGTGCAGTCTTGGTTCATACGGGATGGAGCGAGCACTGGGCGAGGGAGCGGTATTTCGAAAGCCACCCGTTCCTCACGCGAAAGGCGGCCGAGGTACTGCGCGAGCGCGGTGCTGTCCTCGTCGGCATAGATTCGCACAACATAGACGACACCCGCATGTGCAACAGCCGACCGGTGCACACCGTGCTGCTCAAGGAAGAGATCCTCATCGTGGAGCATCTGCGCGGCCTGGAGCAGCTTCCCACCGATGGATTTTCGTTCAGCGCCGTGCCGCCCAAGATCAGGGGCATGGGAACTTTCCCGGTGCGAGCCTACGCGCGCCTGTAACGGCGATGGGCAGATGCGCTCGCTCGATCGCTGCCCTCTTCTTCAACTATCACCCGAGGTGAGACTTGCCGGATTGCGCAGAGCACCGGCTCAGCGGGGAGTTACCGGCTTCGGAGGGGCACGGCCGCCGTTGTTATGCAACTTGCGGGTACACGCAGCGGGCCGCCCCCATCGAATGCACGAACGCGCAGCTGCGCAGGCAGGGCCTGTACCCGTTCCCTCGGGCGAGGCCAGCTCAAAGCCCGCGGTGTGCTGCTCTGGCATGCGCTGGCGCACAACCTCATGCGCATGCGCAGCCTGGATATCGCGTTTCAGCTCTGAACCAAGGCCGACCCGCGAGCCTCGCGGCTGAATCCTGGCCTCGAGAAGCCCTGGGGCGAAGCGAAATCGCCCGGGCGCACGAAAAACCGCCCCGCCAATGTGACGGCCTTGGATGATGCCTGCCACGCCATCGCCACGTTCTGCGAGCATTCGCGGCGCCAAAGTCGATTGGTTCACGGCTTCTCAGTCTCGCGTTCGGCACGCCTGCAACAGACACCTCATGCCACGCGAGCGACGCCCGAGGCGGAGCAGCCTAATCTGTCCAACAGGCGCGAGAGCCGGAGCGCTCCGCCATGCACCGCGAATGTAGCGCCAACCGCAAGCCCTTCGCCGCCGAGGCGCGCATGACGCGCCTCGACCTAGGCGCATGACCCTCGGGTACGCTCCTGACCGGACACAGGCGGCGTTGCCTTTGTGCAACGACGACCAGGCGACGATGCGTCAACCAGTCCGTCCGGAGGGCTCTCGTGGCGGCAATGCACGGCACTAACTCCTTCTAAAACCTGCGGTTTCGACAACTGGTCGTCAGATCGCAACATTCGTGCCGCGGCGTTCCTGGCACCAGTATTTGATGTTGCTGTGGCACTTTTAAGGTGCCAATCCGGTGTCGTAAAGTTTCGCGTCAGGGGCCTCCGACGGTGCCGCCGTCGGAACGGAAGCGAAACTGGGCAACATCAGCGCCAGATAGTTCACGAGACCATAATGACATTCCCTCAAGTCGCTCGCGGCCGTCCCGCGGCGACTTCGCCAAACAATAACTCGTTAATGAAGCCCGCGATGCGCATGCGTCCGCAATGCGCACCCGGTATGCGTCAAGTCCGGGCGCGCTCGGCCCGAGTAGCGGGCACCGTGCTGTTCGATGGGTGTACTTCCGCCGGGGCATCGGCGTCGCGACCCGAAACGGTACGCGCAATCCGCCGGCCGGCCGGCATCGCGTCGCGCTGACCCTCGCCGGCACACGCTGTGGCGACGGGGGACCTCTGAGTGCGCTATCGACTGACATGCCCTGCGACCCGGAAAGACGGCCGGCACATTATCGACCCAACGCTCGAAAAAGAACGCGGCCTTCCGTGCCGCTATGGAGTACATTCATGACCGTCAATTATCCTGTCAGATGCGCCGTGCGGCGTGCGCTTGCGATCGGCGCGATTGCCGCTTTTGGCGCAGGGGCCTTGGCCGCGAACGCGCAGTCCGCGGCGGCGGCAAGGCCGCAAAACGTGACGGCACAGACGCAGGCCGCACCCGTGACGCCCAAGAGCCAAGCGCCGCAGCCTGCGCTGCAGACCATCGTGGTGACGGGCTCGTTGATCAGCCAGACCAGCATCGTGACCCCGAGTCCGGTGCTGATCATGAGCAAGCAGGCCATCATCCAGTCCGGCTACACGAGCATCTCGGACGTGCTGCGCCACATCTCGGCGAACGGCGCCAGCACGCTCGCCCAGTCGTTCAGCTTCGCGTTCGCCTCGGGCGGCGCCGGCATCTCGCTGCGCGGCCTCTCGGTCGGCGACACCCTGGTGCTGATCGACGGCGAGCGTACGGTGGCGTATCCGCTGT
>JAKCEJ010000195.1 GCA_021838065.1 Pseudomonadota bacterium | reverse complement strand
GTGAAATCGCACCCCGGTGGTGACGTCGAAGTCGAGGTCGGCGTGATGCACCCGGTGCAGCCGCCACAGCGTCGGCACGGCGTGCAGCATCACGTGCTGCAGGTAGATGGTCAGATCGAGTGCGACCACCGCGATCGGCGCGGCCAGCGCGGGGGCGAGGGCGAGCCGGTGCAGCACGCCCCAGCCGTGCGCGGCCGCGTAGAGAGCGGTCCCGAGCACGGCGGCCGGCAGGACGAGGCGCACCAGGAGGGTATCGAGCACGATGAGGCCGATATTGTTCATCCAGCGTATGCGGGTGGGGCTGCGGGCCCGGCGCCGCGGCGCCAGCAGCTCCCACAGCGCCATCAGGGCGAACACGGCGAGAAAGCCGCCCAGGCGGATGCTGTCGTGGTGTGCGGCGATGAATGCGCTGACCGTCACGAGGCGCCTCGCGTCACCGCAAGAGCGCGGCGCAAGCCATCATATGCGCGGCCGGCGGGCGCGTCACCAGCGCCCGGCCGCGCCGGCATCGTGACAGCGCACCGGCCGAAGGCCGGCGCAGCCCGCGGCCGCCGCGCTGCGCGGCCCGGCTGCTCTTGCCGTACGTCACCGTTCCTTCACAATCGAGCGTCATGCTCATCCCGACCCGCCTTGACCGGCGGCTCAGGCTCGCGCAGATTCATCCCGGGACAGGGCACCTTCAGGAAATCCTTCATGCGTCCGATTCTCAGAACGTTCCCGGCGCTGCTCGGCGCCGCCGCGCTCGCCGTGTGCGCCGCGGCATCGGCCGGGCCCCGCGAGCTGCCGGCCGCGCGCGAGCCGACGGCCACGCCGATCAAGCATCTGGTGGTGATCTTCGATGAGAACGTCTCGTTCGATCACTATTTCGGGACCTATCCGCACGCGGCCAATCCGCCGCGCGAGCCGCGTTTCATCGCCGCGCCCGGCACGCCGCCGGTGAACAACCTCCTCAAGGGGCGGCTGCTCACCCATAATCCGAACCTCAATCCCCGCAATGGCCGCGGCGCCACCAATCCGTTCCGGCTGGATCGCTCGCAGGCCTCCACCGCCGATCAGAATCACGGTTACACGGCCGAGCAGCTCGCTTACGACGGGGGCGCGGCGGACCTGTTCCCGCTGCACACCGGGCGCGGCACTCCAGGAGGCGCCGGCGCATTCGGCACTCCCGGCCAGGTGATGGGCTACTTCGACGGCAACACGGTGACGGCGCTGTGGAACTACGCGCAGCACTTCGCGATGAGCGACGACGCGTACACCGATACGTACGGTCCCTCGACACCCGGCGCGCTCGAGGTGGTCTCGGGGCAGACCGACGGCGTGCGCCTCGTCGCGAGCACCGGGCACTGGTACTACATCCCCGACGGCGCCGGGGGGTATGCGCTCGTCAGCGACGTCGATCCGGCGTATGACGCCTGCTCGAACAAAGCCAATCAGGTGCGCATGCTGGGGCGCAATGTCGGGGAACTCCTCACCGCCCAGGACGTGACCTGGGGCGGGTTCATGGGCGGGTTCGATCTGGCGCGCACGGATGCCAACGGCACCACGGGCTGCCGGCGCAGCACCTACTCGACGGTGGTCGGCCAGACGGTGCGCGATTACATCCCGCACCACAACTGGTTCCAGTACTTCAGGCCGACCGCCAATCCCACCCACGCCCGCCCGGCCTCGGTGCGCGCGGTCGGCTACACGTTCGATGCGAACGGCAGGCGCGACCCGGCCAACCACGAATACGGATTGAAGGATTTCTACGCCGCGGTGCGCGCCGGGAATTTCCCGGCGGTGTCGTTCCTGAAGGCGATCGCCTATCAGGACGGGCACGCCGGGTATTCCGATCCGCTCGATGAGCAGGCCTGGATCGTCAAAGTCGTCAATTTCCTCGAGCAGCGTCCCGGATGGCGCAGCACTGCGGTGATCATCACCTGGGACGACTCGGACGGCTGGTACGATCACGCCTTCGCGACGCCCACCAACCCGTCGTACGACAAGACGGCGGACCGGCTCGATGGGCCGGGAGTGTGCGGCCGCGGCGTGCCGCGCGCGGGCATCGCGGGCAAGCCCGTCAATGGCCGCTGCGGTCCGGGCACGCGCATCCCGTTCCTGGTGATCTCGCCGTACGCGAAGGTCAACTTCGTGAGCCACACGCGCATCTCGCAGGCCTCGGTCGTGCGCTTCATCGAGGACAACTGGCTGCACGGCGAGCGGCTCGGCGGCGGATCGTTCGATGCCACCGCCGGCAGCATCATCGACCTGTTTGATTTCACGCGCCGCCGGCCGGCCGCGCGGCTGTTTCTCGATGCGCGCACCGGCGAGCCCGTCCCGGCCGCCGGGCGGGGCGGGGCGCAGGGCACCTGAGCGCATGAGGCGCCGGGCGGGGGCGCTCGCGGCGCTGCTGCTTCCCACGCTGTCCGCCGCCCACGCGGCGGGGCTGTCGGCCGCGTCGCTGCGGGCCGAGCGGCTGCTCGAACAAGGCCTCAATCCCCATCCGGTGAAGCTGCGCATCCCGCCGGCGCGGCCGCTCTCGGCGGTGGCGCAGTTGGGACGGAAGCTCTTCTACGACACGGCGCTCTCGGCCTCCGGGCGGATGTCGTGCGCGAGCTGCCACAGCCCGGCGCACGCCTACGGCCCGCCGGGGGCATCGTCGGTGATGTTGGGCGGGCCCCGCCTGCGCACCCCGGGGGTGCGCGCCGTGCCCTCGCTGCGCTACCTGTACCGCCAGCCGCCGTTCACGATCGGCCCGGACCTGCAGAACGGCACCGACGTGCCCGTGCCGCTCGCGCGGCAGGTCCGCCTGGCGGCGGGCCGGCGCCGCGTGCGCAAGAGCGCGGGCCGCCCGCTCGCCGCGGCCGCGAACCTCGTGCCGCAAGGGGGGCTGTTCTGGGACGGGCGCGCCAATACGCTCGAGCAGCAGGTCAACGGCCCGCTCTACAACCCGGCGGAGATGGATGGCGGCACGCCGGCGCAGGTGGCCGCCAAGCTGCGCCGCGGCCCCTATGCCGCCGATTTCCGGCGGCTGTTCGGACTGAACGTGTTCGACAACCCGCGGCTGACCGTCGCTGAGGCCATGTTCGCCATCGGCCGCTTCGAGCTCGAGGATGCGAGCTTTCATCCCTTCTCGAGCAAGTTCGACGCCTGGCTCGAGGGCCGGGTGCGCTTCACGCCGGCCGAGCTGCGCGGCTACGAGCTCTTCAACGATCCGCGCAAGGGCAACTGCGCGGCCTGTCACCTCGATCAGCCGGGTCCGCTCGGCGAGCCGCCGCTGCTCACCGATTTCCAGTACGAGGCGCTCGGGGTACCGCGCAACCCCGCCATTGCGGCCAACCGCAACCCGCATTATTACGATCTGGGGCTGTGCGGCCCCTATCGTGCAAATCTGCGCGCGCAGAAGCAGTATTGCGGCATGTTCCTCACTCCGTCGCTGCGCAACGTGGCGACGCGGCACGTGTTCTTCCACAACGGGATGTTCCACTCGCTGCAGCAGGTGCTCGAGTGGTACGTCAACCGCGATCGCCATCCGGGCCGCTTCTATCCGCGCAACGCCGCGGGCCGCGTGGTCAAATTCAACGATCTGCCGCCGCAGTACCGCGGCAACGTCGATACCGTCGATGCGCCGTTCAACCGCCGTCCCGGCGATCCACCGGCGCTCACCCGCGCCGAGATCCGCGATGTCATCGCCTTCCTCGGCACGCTGACCGACGGCTATCGGCCCGCTTTGCGGTAATGGCGCAGATCACGGTCGAGGGCTCGGGCGGTTCCGCAGCGTTGCGCAAGCTCGCCTCAGGCGCCGCTGGCTTCATCGGCGAGCGCTTCCGGCCCATAATGGCATGCTGCGCAGCACGCGCCGCCTGGAGACCGTCACCGCGATGCCGGAGTCGCCCGCCGCACTCCTGATCGTCCGCGATGCCACCGAGGATGATATGGCGGCAGTCGCGCGCATCTATGCGGACTACGTTCGTGAGGGCCTCGCGACCTTCGAACTGACGCCGCCCGAGGCGCACGAGCTGCGCTCGCGGCGCGCAGCGATCCTCGCCGCCGGGCTGCCGTATCTGGTTGCCGCAGCGGGCGGGGAGATCGCCGGCTACGCGTATGCGAGCACGTACCGGCCGCGGCCGGGATACCGCTATGCCGTGGAGGATTCGGTGTACGTGGCGCAGGCGCGATGCGGGCGTGGCATCGGCCGGGCGCTGCTCGAGGCGCTCATCGGGCGCTGCGAGAGCGGGCCGTGGCGGCAGATGATCGCCGTGATCGGCGACAGCGCAAATGCCGGCTCGATCGCGCTGCACCGGCGCTGCGGGTTTCAGATGGTGGGCACGTTCCGTTCGGTCGGCTACAAGCTCGGCCGATGGGTCGACACCGTGTTGATGCAAAGAGCGCTCGGCGCCGGCGACGGGTGCGCGCCCGGCTGATCGCTCAGCGAGTCCGCCGCCGCGGGCCGGCGCGCCCGCTGCCATCGCGCAGCAGCCCGGCCCCCACCCGCACCATCGCATCGATGACCGGAACGAGCTCCCGGCCGAGCGCCGAGAGCGTGTAGGCCACGCAAGGCGGGGAGGTCGCCGATACCTCACGGATCACCACGCGCTTGGCCTGGAGCTCCCGCAGGCGCGCCGAGAGCATCTTCGCCGAAATCCCCTCGATGTCCTTGTGCAGCGCGCCGAAGCGGCGCGGCCCGCCGCTCAGCTGCCAGATGAGATTGGGGGTCCACGCCCCGCCGAGCAGCGCCATGCAGGCGCCCATCGGGCAGTGCGTGAGGGTGGATGCAGCGTCGCGCTTTCGGGTCATGTCGGTCACAGGCGTGTTCCTGACCAAAAGGATAATGCTTCTCTTCACTTACTTAAAGTAATTCGCTATACAATGGTAACCATGGCGGTCCCGGCGGCCGCTGGCTGGACTCACTGTCAACGGGAGATTGGTATGAAACTGTTCTACGCGAGCGGAGCCTGCTCGCTTTCCCCGCACATCGTGGCCCATGAGGCCGGCATCCCGCTCGAGCTGCAGAAGGTGGACCTCAAGAGCAAGGCCATGCGCACCGAGGGCGACTACCTGGCGGTGAACCCCAAGGGGTACGTGCCCGCGCTGGAGCTCGACAACGGGGAGCTGCTCACCGAAGGGCCGGTCATCGTGCAGTATCTGGCGGATCTGAGGCCCGAGTCGCAGCTTGCGCCGCCGCCCGGCTCGTTCGAGCGTTACCGTCTGCAGGAGATGCTCGTCTACATCAACTCCGAGCTGCACAGGTCCTACTCGCCGCTGTTCAACCCGGCTACGCCGGCCGAGACGCGCGCCGAGCGCCAGGCGTATCTGCTGCGCCGCTACACGGTGGTCGAGAAGCAGCTGCAGGGGCGGGCGTACCTGTTTGGTGATCGATTCTCCGTGGCGGATGCGTATCTGTTCACGGTGACCAACTGGGCGCGCATGGTGAAGGTCGATCTGAGTCAGTTCCCGAACGTGTTGGCGTTCCAGGAGCGCGCTGCCGTCCGCCCGGCGGTGCAGGCGGCGATGCGGGCCGAGGGCCTCATCAAGTAGGCCGCTCCGCGGTCAGTGCCCGGCCCCGGCGCGGCCTCACGGCCGCGCCGGGGCAGCCAGTAGAGCGGCGGCCTGCCGCCGACCGAGGGCAGCGGCCGGAACGTGAAGTGCGGGGAGTGGCCTGCGTGGCGGAACCGGCACGGTGGGCAACCCGGCACGGGCTCGCCGGCCGTCGCGGGTCGTTTTCGCGTGACGGGGGAGGCGAGGCTGCCGGACTGACTGTCGGGGTGCCGATGGGCCGGCCCGCGCCGGCCGGTGGTATGATGGGACCCGGTTGGGCGGTCCGGGGGGCTTGGCCCTGGGTCTCTCGCCGGACGGGGAACCCGCTATGTCAGAACAACAGGCACCGAGCGTCACGCTCCGCCAGAGTCGGGACTACCAGTTCGATATCGCCTTCGCACCGGGCGTGGCGCACGTTCTCTCCGATGAGGGACCGCCGCTCGGGGCGGGGCTCGGCCCCACGCCGGTGCATCTGCT
>JAKCEJ010000194.1 GCA_021838065.1 Pseudomonadota bacterium | reverse complement strand
CGCTTCAACCTGCGCACCGGCGACACCATCTCCGGGCTGATCCGCCCGCCGAAGGACGGGGAGCGCTATTTCGCGCTGCTGAAGGTCGGGGAGATCAACTTCGACTCCCCGGAGAGCTCGCGCAACAAGGTGCTGTTCGAGAACCTCACGCCGCTGCACCCGACCAAGCGCTTGAAGCTCGAGCGCGGCAATGGCTCGACCGAGGATCTCACCGCGCGCACCATCGATCTGGTGGCGCCGATCGGCAAGGGGCAGCGCGGCCTGATCGTCTCCCCGCCGAAGGCCGGCAAGACGATGCTGCTGCAGAACATCGCCACCTCCCTCACGGCGAACCATCCCGAGATCTATCTGATCGTGCTGCTGATCGACGAGCGGCCCGAGGAAGTGACCGAGATGCAGCGCACCGTCAAGGGCGAGGTCGTCTCGAGCACCTTCGATGAGCCGGCTGCCCGCCACGTGCAGGTCGCCGAGATGGTCATCGAGAAAGCCAAGCGCCTCGTCGAGCACAAGAAGGACGTGGTGATTCTCCTCGACTCGATCACGCGGCTGGCGCGCGCCTACAACACCGTGGTGCCGTCGTCCGGCAAGGTGCTCACCGGCGGCGTGGATGCCAATGCGCTGCAGCGCCCGAAGCGCTTCTTCGGCGCGGCGCGCAACATCGAGGAAGGCGGGAGCCTCACCATTCTCGCCACCGCGCTGATCGACACCGGCTCGAAGATGGACGATGTCATCTACGAGGAGTTCAAGGGCACGGGCAACAGCGAGATCCACCTCGACCGGCGCATCGCCGAGAAGCGGGTATTCCCGGCTGTGAACATCAACCGCTCGGGCACGCGCAAGGAGGAGCTCATCACCGATCAGGGCGAGCTCGCCAAGATGTGGATCCTGCGCAAGCTGCTGCACCCGATGGATGAGCTCGCGGCGATCGAGTTCCTGCTCGACAAGCTCAAGGACACCAAGTGCAACAGCGAGTTCTTCGAGGCGATGAAGCGATAGGCGCGATGTGCGCATCCGACATCCCGGTGCTTCGCTGTTGCACCGGTCTGTTGGTGATCTCAAGCACAGGTGCCGCGGGACTCGCGATTTCCGATCCGGGGTAGGCCGCAGCGCAGAAGCGCGACCTCGACAAGAAGGCGTCCTCGAAGCCCTCATTCTGAGGGCACCGGCTCGCCGTCGGTGTCCGCTCTAGAGTGAACATGTGGCGCAGCAGCGTAGAGCGGTGGAGCAAGACGCGTGAGCAGGGGATGCGGTCCCCGGTGCTGCGCCGCGGCTTGCTCGGGTGGGGAGTGCCGACGTCCATCATCATGAGCGCCCTGCAGGTGGCCCAGCACGGCACCGAATCGCGCTCATCGGTGTGCCGATGTGGCTCGCCGGCGGAGTGCTGTGGGGCACATTGACCTGGGCGACAATGGAGCGGCTGTACAGCCGGCCCCTGCGCTCAGCCCGGGGCAGTTGAATTCACGCCGGCCTGATCGCTACCGCAGCAGCGGATGGGCGGTCCCGAAGAGCCGCTCTTTCGCGGCGCGCAGGTACTCGAGCCCCTTGTGGTGGCAGCGCGTGAAGTACGCGTATCCACCGAGCGCATCCTCTTCTCGTCCGTGCTGACCCACGTAGCCATCGTAGGGGCTGGCGCAGAAGAACGCGGCATTCCCGAGCACGAATCGAAGATGGCTGCGCAGGGTTCTGCTCGCGCTGCGCACGTCAGCGCCGGATGGCCTCAGCTGCGATGCTCGCGTGCGATCGCGCGGTAGCCGATATCCCGCCGGAACTGCATGCCGGGCCAGCGAATGGCTTCGGCCAGCGCATACGCGGTCTCGCGGGCCGCCGACACGGACTCGCCCAGGCCCACCGCGCAGAGCACCCGTCCGCCGTCGGTGAGGACCTCTCCGTCCTGGAGCCGCGTACCCGCATGGAACACCTTGCCGCAGCCGGCTGCGAGCGCGGCGGCGCGCTCGAGGCCTTCGATGCGATCTCCCTTGCGCACCGAGTCGGGATAACCGCCCGCGGCGAGCACCACGCCGAGCGCCGCCCTCGCGTCCCACTCGGCATTCACGGTGTCGAGGCGGCCCGCGAGCGCCGCCTCGCACAGCACGGTCAGGTCCGTGCGCAGCCGGCTCAGCACCGGCTG
The DNA here is from genome assembly GCA_021838065.1 of Pseudomonadota bacterium. Taxonomy (GTDB): domain Bacteria; phylum Pseudomonadota; class Gammaproteobacteria; order Steroidobacterales; family Steroidobacteraceae; genus 13-2-20CM-66-19. The sequence continues at coordinate 3,874 of JAKCEJ010000194.1, read as the reverse complement.
GGTCTCCGGATCGCCGAAGCGGCAGTTGTATTCGAGCACGTTAGGCGTGCCGTCCTCGGCGATCATCAGCCCGGCATAGAGAAACCCGGTGTAGGGCGTGCCGTCGGCGGCGAGTCCCGCAATGGTGGGCTCGATCACCTCGCGCATGATGCGCGCGTGCAGTTCGGGCGTCACGCACGGCGCCGGCGAATATGCGCCCATGCCGCCGGTGTTCGGGCCCTTGTCGCCGTCGTCGCGCCGCTTGTGGTCCTGCGAGGTCGCAAGCGGGAGCACGTGAGCCCCGTCCGCCATGACGATGAAGCTCACTTCTTCGCCGCGCAGAAACTCCTCCACCACCACCTGCTCGCCCGCCGCCCCGAAGCGGCCGGCGAACATGCCGCCGATGGCCGATCGCGCCTCCTCGCGCGTCTCGGCAATGATCACGCCTTTCCCCGCGGCGAGCCCGCTCGCCTTGATCACCACCGGCAGCGGCTGATGCTCGAGCCAGGACGGATCGTAGTCCTCGCGCGTGAACGTGCGTGAGCGCGCCGTGGGAATGCCATGACGCTCGAGGAAGTCCTTGGTGAACGCCTTGGAACCCTCCAGCCGCGCCACCTGCCGGGTCGGGCCGAAGCAGGCGAGGCCGGCCGCCTGGAATGCATCGACCACGCCCTCCACCAGAGGGCCCTCGGGGCCGACGATGGTGAGTGTGACCTTCTCGCGCCGGGCAAGCTCGACCAGCGCGGGGGTGTCGGCGACGCTGACGGGCACGTTGCGGCACTTCGGCTCGAGCGCCGTGCCGGCGTTGCCGGGCGCGATCAACACCTCATCGACCCGCTCGGAGGCGGCACACTTCCACGCGAGCGCATGCTCCCGGCCGCCCGCGCCGATGATCAGAACCTTCATCGCCGCATCAGTGTCGGAAATGACGCATACCGGTGAACACCATGGTCATGCCGTGCTCGTCCGCGGCGGCGATCACCTCGGCGTCATTGCGCGAGCCGCCGGGTTGGATCACCGCCCTGATGCCGTACTCGGCGGCCACGTCGATGCCGTCGCGGAACGGAAAGAATGCATCTGAGGCCATCACCGCGCCCTCGACCGCGAGTTTCTCGTCGGCGGCCTTCATCGCGGCGATGCGACTCGAATAGACGCGGCTCATCTGCCCCGCGCCGACCCCCACGGTCGCGCGCTCGCGCGCGAACACGATGGCATTGGATTTGACGAACTTCGCCACGCGCCAGGCGAACAGCAGATCGGTGAGCTGCGCGGGCGTCGGTTGCAGGCGCGTGACCACCTTCAGATCGGCCGCGCTCACCTGCCCCGTGTCGCGGGTCTGGGCGAGCAGCCCGCCGGAGATGCTGCGGTACTCGAGGCCGGCCGCGGCGGGGGCATGCATCTCGCCGAGCGCAAGCACCCGCACGTTGGGCTTGGCGGCGAGCGGGGCTGCCGCCTCGGCGTCGATCGCTGGCGCGGCAATCACCTCGACGAACTGTCGGGCCGTGATGGCGCGCGCGGTGGCCGCATCGAGCGGGCGGTTGAAGGCGATGATGCCCCCGAATGCGGAGGTCGGGTCGGTGCGGTAGGCGCGATCGTAGGCCTCGAGCAGCGAGGCGGCAAGCGCCACGCCGCACGGGTTGGCGTGCTTGACGATCACGCAGGCCGGCGCATCGAACTGACGCACGCACTCGATGGCCGTGTCGGCGTCGGCGATGTTGTTGAACGACAGATCCTTGCCCTGCAGCAGTCGCGCCTGGGCGAGCCCGTTGCCGCCGAGCGCCTCGCGATACAGCGCCGCATGCTGGTGCGGATTTTCCCCGTAGCGCAGATCGCGCACCTTGTCGAGCACCAGCGGCAGCGTCGGCGGCAGCGCCTCGGCGCCGCCATGCTGGCGGGCGAGGTAGGCGGCGACCATCGCGTCGTAGCGGGCCGTGTGGGCAAATACCTTGGTGGCCAGATACGCGCGCGTCGCATCGCTGATGCAGCCGTCGGCGTCGAGTTCGGCGACCAGCCGGCCGTAATCGCCCGGGTCGACCGCAGCGGCCACGGATTCGTGGTTCTTGGCCGCCGCGCGCAGCATTGCCGGGCCCCCGATGTCGATGTTCTCGATCGCCTCTTCATAGCTGCACTTGGGACGCGCGACCGTCTCGGCAAACGGGTACAGGTTGACCACGAGCAGATCGATGGGTTCGATGCCGTGCAGCGCCATGACCTGCTCGTCCACGCCGCGCCGGCCCAGCAGTCCGCCGTGGATCTTCGGATGCAGTGTCTTGACGCGCCCGTCCATGATCTCGGGGAAACCGGTGTGGCCGGACACCTCGCGCACCGTCAGTCCCTTCGAGGTGAGCAGCTTCGCGGTGCCGCCGGTCGAGAGAATCTCGATGTGGTGCCGCGCCAGTGCGCGTGCAAACTCCACCAGACCGGTCTTGTCGGAAACGGACAGCAGTGCCCGCCGCACGGGCCGCGGAGTCTGGATCATCGCGAGGTCAGTTGGTCAGGCCGAACTGCTTGAGCTTCTTGCGCAGAGTGCCGCGGTTGATGCCGAGAATGTCCGCCGCGCGGCTCTGGTTGCCCTCGGCGTAATCGAGCACCACGCGAAACAGCGGCTCCTCGACCTCACGCAGCACCAGATTGTACAGGCCCGCCGGGTGCGAGCCGTTCAGATGCGTGAAATAGTCACTCAGGGCGCGCTCGGCATGGCTGCGCAACGGCAGCTCGTGCCCATTGACGCGAATGCCCCCCTCCCGCCACTGCCCGTTCTTTTTTTTTGGTGTCATGTGAAATTCTCAACTGATGCTGTTCGTCACGCTGCGCGCGCGCAATCCGCTGCCCACGCGTCGAAATGCCGGCGCGCGCGCGTCAGTTGCTCGCTCGCGCCCGCAGCCGCCATCAGATCCAGACGGATCGGCTCCGGATCGGGCCAGCAGCGCCCGCAATACCACCCGAGGTGTTTGCGAGCAATGCGCACGCCCGTTTCCTCGCCGTAAAAACCGTACAGGGATTCGAGGTGAGCGAGGATCATATCACGCACCTCGGCGCGCACCAGCGCTGCAGCGGGCCGCGCATCGAGGTAGGCATCGACGGCGCCAAAGATCCACGGCTCGCCGAAGCTCGCCCGGCCGATCATGACACCGTCGGCCCCAGTGAAATCAATCACTTTGCGCGCATCCTGCGGCGTGCGGATATCGCCGTTGGCGATCACCGGAATGCGCACGGCGCACTTGATTTCCCGGATCGTTTGGTATTCGGCCTCGCCCTGGTAGAAGTCGGCGCGCGTGCGCCCGTGCACCGCGAGCGCCTGAATGCCGCTCTGCTCGGCGATGCGCGCGATGTCGACGCCGTTGCGATGCTCGCGATCCCAGCCGGTGCGGATCTTCAGTGTCACCGGCACGTCCACCGCGCGCACCACCGCCTCGAGGACCCGCGCGACCAGCCCCTCATCGCGCAGCAGCGCCGAGCCGCATAGTTTCCCGCACACCTTCTTGGCCGGGCAGCCCATGTTCAAATCGATGATCTGCGCGCCGCGATCGACGCTGAGGCGCGCCGCCTCCGCGAGCACCTGCGGCTCGGCGCCCGCGAGCTGCACGACGCGCGGCTCGGGTTCACCGCTGTGATCGAGGCGGCGGCGCGACTTCGGCGTGTGCCACAGCCGCGCATCGGAGGTCAGCATCTCCGAGGCGGCAAGGCCTGCGCCGAGGCGCCGGCAGAGGATGCGGAACGGCCGGTCCGTGACACCGGCCATGGGCGCGAGCACTGCGCGCGAGGGCAGCGTGTACGGGCCAATGCGCAGCATCAATGCGTTCCGTGCGCGCACACGACCGAGGCGCCTTCGCGCAGGCAGGCGTCTATCTCGAATCCGATGGCCTGCGGCCCGGGATTGACGAATGTCACAGTC
>JAKCEJ010000193.1 GCA_021838065.1 Pseudomonadota bacterium | reverse complement strand
GGGGCATCCTGCCCGGTGGAGCGGCCCGATACTGGCACTTCCTGCGCACCATTCCGTGGCGCAAGCCCTGGCAGTTCCCGTTCGTGATCGGCGACTGGATCGTCGGGCTGTCGATGCAGGACTACGCCCGCCGGCACTTCGGCGCCGCAGCCCGCACAGACACGCAGGCTGGCGGTGTGCGCCTCGCTCGCCTGGCGCGCACCCTGCGCCGCCTGCGCGCCGGGCAGGTCTCGGTCAGTCCCGACGCGCCTCAGCAGAGCGCGCTGGTGCTCGATCTGCGGCTGCACGCGATGCCCGGCCGCGCTCTGCGGCGCATCGGCGCCGATCTCGGCGCGCTGCTGCGCGAAACGCCGGCGCGGCTGACGCTGAACATCGATCAGGTCAGCGGCGCGGACCTGCCGCGCATGCGCCGGCTGCTGCGCCGGCTGCGCCGCTTCGCCGACCGCATCTCGATCGAGACCGGCTCGCTGCACGCCCCGCTGCTCTCGAATGCGTGGCCGTTCCAGCTGCGGCTGCGGGCGAGCGCGCCCGGCGCGTGAGGGGCCCTCAGGCGATTCCGCTGCCGAGCGCAGCGAGCGCATCGGGCCGCAGGACGCTGATGTCCCGCGCCCGCACCCGCAGCCAGCCTTCCCTCTTGAAGGTGCCGAGGGCGCGGCTGACGGTCTCGAGCGTCAGGCCCAGATGGCGCGCGATGTCGGCGCGGCTCATGCTCAGGTGGAACTCGGTCGGCGACAGTCCGCGCCGCGCCAGGCGATGCGACAGATCGGCCAGGAAATGCGCGACGCGCCCGCGGGCATCGCTCAGCGCGAGCTCCCCGCGCAGGCGCTGCGACTCATCGAGCGCCTGACCGAGCAGGCGCAGAATCTCGCGCCGCAGTCCCGGCAACCGCTCAAGCAACTGCTCGAGCTTGCGGATCGGAACACGGCAGTAGCCGAGCGGCTCGAGCGCGCTGACCTCGCACGTATAGCGGCCGCTCGCGAAGCCCTCGAGGCCCACGAGCTCCCCGGGCAGCACGAAGCCGTGCACCTGCTCGCCTCCGCCGAGCGTCACGCTGTAGCGCTTCGCCGAGCCGCTGCGCACCACGAACAGCGCGGCCATCGGCTCGCCGGCGCGCACCAGGGTGACCCCAGGGCGCAGCTGCCGCCCACGCTGCACAGCCGCCTCGAGCGCGCGGGCCTCCTCGCCCGGCAGGTGGGCCGGCAGACAAATCGCCTGCAGCGCGCACTCCCGGCAGGACAGGCAGGACGGCGCGGCCGCTCCGATCGGTTGAGGTCTGATTCTCACGCGGCGGCAGTATATCGCCGCCTGCCGCGCCGCCGATGCGGAATATCAGTACTTGACATGGATCAAGTTTTGCACTGCCCGGCCCGCTAGCATGAGCGCATGATCTCGCTGCTGCCGCGCCGTCCGCCGTCGCTTGCGGATCTGGATCCGTTGAGTGACCTCTTCGCACGCCTGTTCAATCACTGGGCGCGCGGCCAGGCGATCGGCGGGGCGCTCGAGGCGCTCGAAGGCAAGCGGGTGCGCATCCGCCTCACCGACGCCCCGCTGCAGGTGAACCTGCTCGTCACCGGCGGGGCCCTGAAGGCAGCCGGCGGGCGCGAGGAGCCGCACGTCACCCTGCGCGGGCGGCTGACGGACTTTGCGCGGCTCGCCACCCGCGCCGAGGATCCCGACACACTGTTCTTTCAGCGCCGGCTGAGCCTGGAAGGTGAGACCGAGACAGGCCTGGCCATCAAGAACGCGCTCGATGCGCTCGAGTGGGACTGGCGGCGCCACCTCGCGGCGCTCGTGCCCGACGGCGCCGCGCAGCTGCTGCGCTCGGTGCTGCCGCCGCTGCCGCCGCTGCCGCCCCTGCCGCCCCTGCCGCCGCGCGGCCCGTTCGGGCGCCATCGCCCGCCGCGTTAGGCCCTTACCGGCGCGCCTCGAGCAGCGGGCCGCTGCAATAGCCGCCCGGCAATGCGCTCGCCGGACACTCCACGGCGCGCTCGCCACGCACCGCATGCGCGAACGCCTCGATCACCTGCGCGAACGGCACCGCCGCATCCGAATGCGGCGAGAGCCGCAGCATCTGCACGCCGGCAGTTTCAAACTCGCTCACGCGATCGATGAGATTGCGCACCTGGGCCGACTGCGCCTGCACTCCGTTCAGCGCGAACAACGGCTCGTGCTCACGCGTGTAGACGGTCAGGCCGTCGCGGTCCTCCCCGCACACGAAGCTGCAATCGTCCTTGTTGTGCCGCCGCACGCGCGCGCTGAAGCAGCGGGCGGAGAACGCGAGCGGCATGCGCCCGTAGGCAAACACCTCGCACTCCATGCCGTCGGGCCGCTCGGCGAGCAGCTCGGCGAGCGCCGCCGCATCGAGCTCAAGCGGCGCCACCCAGCGCCGCGCGCCGAGCGCGCCGAGCAGCCGCAGCGTCTGCCCATTGTAGACATTCAGGTGCGGCCCGGCGACGAACGGCCGGCCGCCGGCGAGCTGCACGGCCGCCATGTCGTTGGCCTCGATCGTGACGCTCGCACTGACGACGCGCGCGAGCGCCGCGAGCTCCGACTCGGCCTCCATCAGCGCCAGGGTCGAGAAGATCACCTCCTTGCCGGCGGCGCTGAGCTCGCTTGCGATCGCTGCCCAGTCGGCCTGCTTCAGCGCCCTGCGCTTGGAGCAGACGACCTCACCGAGGTAGACGCTGTCCACCGGGGCCAGCGCGAGCGCGCGATAGAACGCGAACACGTCCGGGCGTTCCCAGTAGTACAGCAGCGGACCGACCGACAGCTTCATCGCTCAACGCCTCCTATTGCCAGGGCCTGCTGTAGGCCCCCAGTGTGTGCGTGCGCCCCTCGGTGAGCCGCTCGAGTGCCGCGGCGTGCACCGCGGGCGGGCGATAGCTCGCCGGATCGCGCCGGCAGGCATCGAGCGCGGCGCGCAACGCGCGGGTCACCTGCGCCACGTATGCCGGGCTGCGCTGGCGGCCCTCCACCTTGATGGCGCTGACGCCGGCGGCCATCAGCTGCGGCAGGATGTCGAGCACGTTGAGGCTCACGGGCTCCTCCAGCGCGTGCATGACCGAGCCGAGCGCCTCGAAGCGGCCCTTGCACAGCGTCGGATACCCGGCCGCCTCTCCCGGCGCGAACTCATCGATGAGCACGCCGTTGAGGCGCGCCTGCCGGCCGCTCGGCCGCTCCACCCAGCGCACCGCATGCGCCGGCGAGCACACCCCTTGGGTATTCGGCGACTCGCCTGTCACGTGCGCCGAGAGCGCGCAGCGGCCCTCGACCATGATGCACAGACTTCCGAAGCCAAACACCTCGATCTCGAGTCCGCTGCGCTCAATCACCCGCTCGACCTGCGCCACCGACAGCACCCGCGGCAGCACCGCGCGGCGGATTCCGAAACGCTCGCGGTAGAACTGCAGCGCCCGCCAGTTGCTCGCCGATCCCTGCACCGAGAGGTGCCGGTTGACACCCGGATGACGCTCGGCCGCATAGGCGAGCAGTCCCGCGTCGGCGAGGATGAGCGCATCGGCGCCGATCTCGGCTGCGGCATCGACCGCCGCGGTGGCCGCCGCCCAGCGGCTCGGCGACGGATAGACGTTGAGGGCGACGAAGACCCGCGCGCCGCGCCGGTGAGCGTACTCGATGCCGCTGCGCGCATCGGCGGCGGAGAAATTCAGGCCGGGAAAGTTGCGCGCGTTCAGTCCGTCGCGGAACCCGAGGTACACCGCGTCCGCGCCGTTGTCGACCGCAGCATGCAGCGCCGGAAGGCTCCCAGCCGGACAGACCAGCTCAATCCCGCTGCGGTCAGCCATGACCCATGCACTCGCGCCACAGCGCATCGACGCGACGCTCGACCGCCGCGTCGAGCCGGATCGGGCGGCCCCACTCCCGCGAGGTCTCTCCCGGCCCTTTGTGCGTCGCATCCAGACCGAGCTTCGAGCCGAGTCCGCTCACGGGACTGGCGAAGTCGAGGTAGTCGATCGGGGTGTTCTCGACCAGCATCGCATCGCGCGCCGGATCGACCCGCGTGGCCACCGCCCAGATCACCTCCTGCCAGTTGCGCACATCGATATCCTCGTCGGTGACGATGACGAACTTGGTGTAGGTGAACTGGCGCAGGTACGACCAGATCGACATCATGATGCGGCGCGCGTGGCCCGGGTACTGTTTGCGGATGCTGACCACCGCGAGGCGATAGGAGCACGCCTCGGGCGGCAGGTAGAAGTCGACGACCTCCGGAAACACGCGCCGCAGGATCGGCACGAACACCTCGTTCAGCGCGAGCGCCATCACGGAGGGCTCATCGTGCGGCGAGCGGCCCATGTAACTGCCCTGATAGATCGCCCCGTCGCGCAGATGCATGCGCTCCAGGGTGAGCACGGGAAAGTCGGCCTGGGAGTTGTAGTAGCCGGTGTGATCGCCGAACGGACCCTCGCGGGCCGTCTCGCCCGGCCGGATGAAGCCCTCGAGAACGATCTCCGCCCCTGCCGGCGCATCGAGTCCGGTGAGCTCGCAGCGCACGACGTTGCTGCGCTCCCCGCGCAGCAGGCCCGCAAACTCATACTCCGAGAGCGTGTCCGGAATGGGCGCCGCGGCCGCGAGCACCGTCGCCGGATCGGCCCCGATCGCGATCAGCACCGGGAAGGGCTGCCCGGGGCGGTCCGCCTGCCAATCGGCGAAGTCGCCCGCGCCGCCGCGGTGCGCCAGCCAGCGCATGACCACCCGATCCCGCCCGAGCACCTGCTGGCGGTAGATCGCCACGTTCTGGCGCTCCTTGCGCGGCCCGCGCGTCACGACCAGGCCGAGCGTGATCAGCCGCGCGACATCCTCGGGCCAGCAGCGCTGAATCGGCAGGCGCGCGAGGTCGATCTGCCCGCCGCCGAGGGTATGCTCCTGAAACGGTGCGCGCGCCACGCGCCGCGGCGCGACGTGCGCCAGCTGCGCGAACTGCGGCCAGCTGGCGAGCGCCTCGCGCACGTTCGACGGCCAGTGCGGCTCCTTCAGCGCCGCGAGCAGCTCGCCGAGCTCACGCAGCGCACCGGCGCGCTCGCGACCGAGCGCCGCCTCGATCCGCCGCGCATGTCCGAATACGTTGCCGAGCAGCGCATGGTGCGAGCCGGCGGGCCGCTCGAACAGCAGCGCCGGGCCCGCCTGGCGCAGCGCGCGCAGGCAGAATGAGGTGCTTTCCAGCTCGGGGTTGACCGGGACAGTAACGCGGCGCAGATCGCCTCGCTCGTCCAAGTGCGCGAGAAACGTGCGCAAATCGTGAAATGCCATCCGCGCGCACGCTAGCGCACCGCGCGCGCGCGGGTTTGACGCGGATCAATTTCCGCGCCGCCGAGGCGCCGGCCGGCTACTCGGCGGCCGGCTGCATCGCCGCGGCCCGCTCGCGGTCGCGCTCGTGATCGGCCGCGAGGACCAGGTACACCGCCGGCACGATGAACAGGGTGAACAGCGTTCCGATCGACAGTCCCGTGGCGATCACGATGCCCATCGCGCGCCGCCCGGCCGCTCCCGCGCCGGTGGCGAACACCATCGGCAGCACGCCCACGACCATCGCCGCAGTCGTCATCAGGATCGGCCGCAGCCGCACCTCCGCGGCCTCCTCGATCGCCTCGAGCTTGCGGTGCCCGGCGCGCTGCAGATCATTGGCGAACTGCACCATCAGAATGCCGTGCTTGCTGATGAGGCCGAGCAGCGTCACCAGCCCGACCTGGGTGTAGATGTTGAGCGTGGTGAAGCCGATGTTAATGAACAGCAGCGCCCCGAACAGCGCCGCCGGCACCGACACCAGGATGACCACCGGATCGCGGAAACTCTCAAACAGCGCCGCGAGCGACAGGAACACGATGATCAGCGAGAACCCGAAGGTCACGACGAAGCTGTTCGAGCCCTCCATGAACTGGCGGGACTGCCCGGAGTAGTTGGCGCTGAAGCCGCTCGGCGCGACCTGCTCGAGCGTCTTGCGCAGGAAGGCGAGCGCCTCGCCCTGCGGCACCGCTGGCGCCCCGGCGAGAGTCGCGGAATTC
>JAKCEJ010000192.1 GCA_021838065.1 Pseudomonadota bacterium | reverse complement strand
CGATCTATGCTGCCGCGAAATAGCACCGGCTCGGTTTCCAGAACCGGGATGCGGCGCCGGACCGAATGCAGCTCATAGTCCGACAAATCGACGCCGTCGAGCAGAACGGCGCCCGCGGTCGGTTCGGCGAACCCACGCAACAATTCCACCAAAGTCGACTTGCCGACGCCCGACTCGCCGAATAGCACCACCTTCGAGCCGGGAGCAACTTCCAGCGTAAGACGCTCGAACAGCATCTGCCCGGCATCCGGGTAGCGAAAGCTCACGTCCTGAAAGCGGATCGGAGCCGAACGGGCCTCCAGGACCCGCGAACCCCCGCCCCGAGGTCGCATCGGCTCGGCGTCCCGCAGCTCCTGCACACGCTTCAAGCTCACCTCGGCGCGCTGGTATGCGGTGTAAAGACCCATCAGCGACATTGCCGAGCCGGTGCCGCGCGCCAGGTAGGCCGTAAAAGCCACCAGGGTGCCCACGGTGAGCGAGCCGTGGATCACCTGCCAGCCGCCCAAGATGAACACGACCGCGGTCGTCAAATGCGACAACACTCCGGAGAGCGCCCCGATCGTGTAGCCGACGAGCTGCTGGCGGACGAGGCGGTGCAGCAGACCCCTATTCAGGCTGCCGAGGCGATCGCGCTCCCAGCGCTCCGCGCCCGCGCTCTGCACCGCTTTCGCGGCGCCGAGCGTCTCGAACAGGAAGTGCGTAATGACACCGCGCGATTCCCTGACCTCGCGCGTGCTGTCGGAAACGTGCCGCCGCGCCCGATGCCGCAAGAGCAGATGCAACGGCAGGATGCACGCGGCGGCCACCGTCAGTCGGACGCTCATTAGGGTCATGATGACGGCGGAAAAGATGAGCAGCAGCACCCCGTTGACGACCGCCAGCACTGCGTCGGTGCTGAAGCGCTGGATCTCGGCGACATCGCCGTCCAGACGCGTGACGATGTCTCCGACCGGACGGACTCTAAAGAAGCGGGGCGGAAGCGTCAGGATGTGCGCGTAGACATCCTCACGGATGGCAAACAGGATCTTGCCCGAAAGCCGCACGTACAGCAGCCGGTTCAGCGCCCCGAGCGCCAATCCGCAACTCGCCAGCACGACGATGGCGGCGCACAGTTCAACGAGAGCATCGAAGTGCTTCCCGATGAGCCCGTCATCGATGATGAGCTTCGACAGATACGGCTGCGCGGCGGCCAGCACCGAGGTCCCTGCCGCGAGCGCCATGACGGCGAGGAGCGCGCCGCGATGGCGCCGGATGTATGGCCTCAGCCAAGCTAGTTTCGCCTGCCCCATGCGCTACTTGGGCGATTCAGGGTCGATGAATCATTCGCAGTGTCGCCACCGACTGGTCGCCGCATCCCGGCAGATGGATATCACCCTTGCGTTGCAGCGTCCGGGCGTCGTATATCGCAATGTCGCACATGGCACCACCGACGTACACCTCCTTGCCGTTCGAGGAGATGTTGACGGAATAGTACGTATGCGGCAGATCTATCTGTGCGGCCACATCCCAATGGCGCGTGTCAATCTTAGTGAGCGCCGTATACGCACCAAACACCCAGTGCTTGTCGGGGCTGAGCACAGTCGAGAAGATAGGGGCAGAAGTTCTTTCGAAGTCGTGGTATTGCAGCTGGCCCGTGCGCAGATTAAGCATCATTAGCGAAGTTTCCGGGACACCACCCCGCGGCGTTCCCGGTCCGATCAGCATCGAATACAGCGGACTGGTGAAGGTTCCCGTAGGCTCCGTGACTGGCCAGAAAGCGAGCATGTCCGGACTCGAGTGGTTCGGGCGGTGCCAATCGAGAATGCCGCGCTTCTGCATGAGCCGACCGGTCCTCAGGCTGAATTCGTAGAGATTGAAGCCCAGCGCATAGAAGCTGCGTCCGTCCTCCTTGGCGAGGACCATCTCGATGCGGCGCGGTGCCGGAAACTGCCGCAGCGGTTTCGCATGCAGGCCGCCGGCTGTGCTGAACAACGCGAAGCGCGGCGGCAGAACCGTGTAGGAATCGATGCCGAGCCGGGTCGGATACTCGTAGACGATCAGCTCCTTTCCGTCGGGCGTCACCGCGAATGCCAACAGGCATTTTACGCGCTCGCCCGGCGCGGAGAGGTCTGCACGGAATACCTCTCGGCCCGTCCGCAGATCGATTCCCACAATCCTCTGCGCCTCGTCGACCAGCACGTAGGCGATCTTGCCATCCGGCGACGGCACGATGATGCTCACATAATCCTTGGCGCTGGGGATATGAAATTCGGAGATCACTCGCTGCTTGACCGGATCGATGACGTACAGCTGATCCGGCTTCGATCCGGTGATCAGGTAGTCGTGAGCCGCCGCTGCGCGGGGCATCACGGCGCCGATGGCGAACAATGCGCCGGCAAGCAGGCAAGGCGCGAGAAATTTCAGGTTCATATCGGTTCTCTGTATCCGGCTCACAACTCATTTCTTCGGAAACACGGCATTCGTGTTCGGGAACACCGGATCGAGCTCGCGCCAGTCGTGCTGTGCCGAGGGTTTGCCCTCCTGCCACGACGGATACGTATTCATGGTGTCAGGCACCTGCGCCGGCCACCAGCAGGGATCCGAGCATCCGTATAGATCAGCCTCCATGGGCTGACAGAGGGAGGCCACACCACCGAACGGGTCGACCTCCCAGCCGGGATCGAACGTCGTAGCGCAACCTGCCACGGTCTCCATGGCAGAGACTTCCTCGAGCTGTCCCGATTCGGCAGCTTCGAGCAGCAGACCGGCCTTTTCATTGATGGGTTTCATTCCACTCATGCAGCTCTCCTCGGTTCGATGTGAGCGCTGAAGAATTGAGGATTGCGGGCGCTGATCTCGGCGTACACGCGGATGCCGAAATCGACCCAACGCCGCAGCAGGTTGCAATAATGATAAGTGCGGTGATGCGGATCGCCGTAGCGCACCCAGGACTCGTGGTAGCAGCCGCCGGCGCACACATTACGAATGTGGCACGTCGCGCAGTGCGTGCCGTTCCGATCAGCGGCATGCTCGAGGAAGGCTCCGAGCCTGTCCGCAGCGATGCCTTGACCGACGTCGCCGAAGGTGGGCAATTGCGTGCCGGTAAAGCGATGACACAGATTGAGACCACCTTGGTGGTCGACAGCGAGCAGCCCAACTCCTGCGCCGCAAGGCAGGGCCTTGCGCCGGCCCTCGTGCAGGTCGGTCATCAGCTGGTGCATATTGGAAAAACCGGTATTCCGTCCCGCCAGCGCGGCCGCCAAGTACTTCTCGCCGAGCCGCTCGAATCCGGCATGCACTTCGGCGAGCTCTGCTTCAGACAACACGTGATCTGCCCTGTCTGAAGCGGTGACAGGCGCGTAGCCCACCTCGTGAAAGCCGAGGCCCTCGCGCAAATGTTCATGGATCAGCTCGACTTCGGTCGTTCCAGCGGTGAGTGTCACGCGCGCCCCAATCGGCTTCGAGCGATAGCGACTCAGGAGCAGGCGCACCTTGCGCGCAACTACCTCGTAGGTACCTCGATCACCGACAGTGCGACGATTGCGGTCATGCAGGGTCCGTGGCCCGTCGATGCTGACCGAGATCCCGAAACGATGGGCGTCGAAGTATTCTATGATCTCCTCGGTCAACAGAGTCGCATTGGTCGTCAATGAAAAATCCACTGTCTTGCAGAGGCTGCCGGCTCGCGCCTCCGCGTAATCCACCACTTGGCGGATCAATGTCATGTTCGTGAGCGGCTCGCCGCCGAAGAACACGACTCCCACCCTGGAGCGTTGCTCCGCCTGCGACAGCAGCAGATCCACGCTCCGCGCCGCAACCTCCAGTCCCATGCGCTTGCCCTCGGCCGGAATGGCCAGATCTTCCTTGTAGCAGTAGCGGCACGCCAGATTGCATCCGGTGTTGACGTTCAGGACGATCGTGCTGAGAGGGTAGGCCTCGACGCGCAGGCGCGCTGGATTGATGGGTCGGATTTCCCCCTCGGTCCGCAGAACCTCAAGCCTGATAAGCTGCTCGATGGATGCGCCCACCTCCTCTGCCGGGAAACGGCTCGAGAGTGTCGCGCGGATTCGCTCGACATCAAGGTTCCGTTCGGACTGCACCAGCTTCAGCACCTCGATGCCGAGCGCGTCCAATTCGAAAAGCGCGGAAGTCGGAACGTGCAGCAGCATCGCGCGTTCGCCAAATGCGACGATGTGGGCGTTCGCTGAATCGAAGATCACGGCGCGTGCCGTCAGTAGATCGGGGGATTGATCCATCGCTGCACGGTCACGATCAGGTGCGCCTTGCCGGTGATTGGGGTCTTGCCATCACGGTGTGACGCGACGACGAAGAGATCTCCTGTGTTGTCTGCCGAAAATTGACGCTTGGGATCGGGTCCGCCCTGCGCCGGGAGGAATCGTCCCTCCGGACTCAGCGTGCCGGCAAAGCGGACATCGCCGCGTCTTGCGGCTTCGGCGTTAAATGGTTCCAAGCTCCAGGTCACCGGCACCGCGCCGAGACGTACAGGGATCACCTTCCCGCCCGCACCGACAACATCGGTGTAGCCGATGACGTGGAATTGCGCATCCACCGGCGCAAGCGTTCCGCCACCCAGGCGCGCGATCGCAAGGGACGGCTCGACCTTCAGGCGATCCACACGGCGGTAGACGGCAAGCAGATTGCGGCTGTGCACTTGCCCGATGCGCACCGTGCGATAGCCGGGCGTCGCATTGCTCTGCACGCTGGCGGTGAGAATCAGTCCGTACGGGGTGCGCTCAAGAACCTTGCACTTGGTCCCGGGCCCTAGCTCGACGCTTCCACGCAACCCGATGCCGACCACGACGACGCGCTCTGTCGTACCGGTTTTCAGTGCGCTGGGGATCGCCGCGATGATCTGCGGCGCCCCCGTGGCGCGAGAGGCAACCCAGTGGCCGCCTATCTCGCTATGATGCGTTAGGAACCAGCGGCCGGTGATGCGCATGCCGTCCGTGGACGCGAAGTAGACTTCGTGCACGCGCTTGCCACCGAGCTTCGCCGTGCCGCGCCACTCGAAGCCCGTGTACACGATGGCATCTGAGGAGCCGTCGAGCGCGGCGCCGCTCGCGTAATGAAGTAGGTAGCGTGCGCGGTAGCGATGCCGCGCGGTTCGCCTGATTCGCGCCGTGCCATAATAATCTCCCCGGCCCGGCGTATACCCATGGACGATCCACGCTCCCGCGAGACTCGGATGCGGATGAGCGCTCCAGTTGCGCCACGCCGCGCTTTTGAACGGGAAGAGCTTGGCCAGCTCGCCGGGCAGCTCGGTGGCGGCGATCTTCCACCAGTGGATGTCGCGACTGCCTTCTTGATACTCGAGTGTTGGGAACTGCCCGACGTGAAAATTGATGAGCTTGAGCCATTCGGCGGCGGTGCGCCTCTGAAGCGCGACGCGCGCCAGGCTATGGCATCGCCCGCACATTTCATGCAGGTGATAGGGAAGCTTCAGGTCGGGCACGTTGGGACGGCGCTCGAGGGCAAAGCGGGCGGGAGCCGTTTCCGATGGGGCAAGACCCTGAACGTCACTCAGGTACTGGATGATGGTGGCCTGTTCTTTGCCCGTCAGTTTCACACCGTGCAGGTGACGCATCCGGAAGATCGTCATCGCCCAGCCCTCGGGGGTCTTGCGTTCCTCGCTGATGCGATCGAAGTGCCCGGGCGAAACCTCGCGGTGGCATCCGGAGCAATTCGCCCGGACTGCGGCCAATCCTGCCGGCGCTGCGGCCGAACTCATCGCCGCAGATGCCGCGGCACATGTGCCGAGCAGCATGGCGAAGACCATCACCCCGTCCGTGATCAGCGACGAGACTCTGCGGTGCATGCGCTTTATACCTCTCTCACCCCGACATTCGACACTTATTGAGTCTTGCGTAACTACGTGACCATGTCAAAACATCTCCGCCTGCTTCCAGAATGCGGTCACGAGCGTGGCACGTCGCTGCATCGAGCGCAGGTTCCTGCGAGCGCGCTGGGCGAGATCGGTGAAGTTCGCGGCGCAGTAGTTGGGCATGGCGTGATGCTTGAGGTAACCC
>JAKCEJ010000191.1 GCA_021838065.1 Pseudomonadota bacterium | reverse complement strand
TCGCCGGACTCGAGAAACGCAATCGCGTCATGAACGCCAAGGAGAAGGAGACGGTCGCCTACCACGAGGCTGGACATGCGCTGGTCGCTGAGAACCGCGCCCACGCCGACCGCGTCAACAAGATCTCGATCATTCCGCGAGGCATCGGGGCGCTCGGCTATACGCAGCAGCTGCCCACGGAGGACCGCTATCTGCTGAAGCGCAGTGAATTGCTCGACCGGTTGGACGTGCTGCTCGGCGGGCGGGTCGCCGAGGAACTGGTCTATGGAGATGTTTCGACCGGCGCGCAGGACGATCTGCAGCGCGCCACGGACATGGCGCGGCACATGGTCACCCAGTACGGCATGAGCGAGCGGCTCGGCCAGGTCGCCTTCGATACGACGCGCTCCGGGCCCTTCCTGACGGTGCCGCAGGCGCCACAACAGGTGAACTACAGTGAAGAGACGGCGCGGATCATCGATGAAGAAGTGGGGCGACTCATCAAGGACGCTCATGATCGGGTTGCGCAAACGCTGACGCAGGAGCGTGAAGTCCTGGAGGCACTTGCGCGACTGCTGCTGGAGAAGGAAGTCGTCGATCGGGCTAGCCTCGATGCGGTGCTGCGCGAACACCGCAACGCAGCAGCTGTCGCCGCCGCCTCGCCTCGCCGAGCGGCGAATTGACTTGTGCGGCTCCTCTCGGGCCGCGCACATGATACTTATCATAGGTCCACGGCTGCTTCGCTCATCAGGGGGCGCCGGGTGATTTTCACGGGATGGTCGGGCGCAGCCCAGCGATGCAGGTCCTCGATGAGCAGATCTGCCAACACAGCCGCATCGAGAACCAGGGCGATGAATCCGAACATCGCCATGCGCAGCATGAAGCGCCTGAACGGCATCAGGCACTGACCGTGGCGCTCGAATCGCGTCAGCACAATTGCCTGCTTCATCATGTCGCGCACGGCAGTCTTGCTGTGCGCTGGCGCGGGCCCGAACAGGCTGGTACTTTGTCTGCGGGCAAGGCGTGCGGCGCGGCACGAGCGCGGCTCGGTGGCGTGCGCCGGTGAATACACCTCAGGAGGCGTTATGGCGACGAACAAGTCAAGGGCGGATACGATGAAGGTCGCACAGGTGCGCGGCCCCGGTGCAGCCTTCCAGATCGTCGAGCGCCCGATTCCCCGGCCGGGCCCCGGCGAGGTGCGCATCAAGGTGCAAGCCTGCGGGATCTGCCACAGCGATGCCTTCACTCAGGAGGGAACCTGGCCCGGCATCGAGTATCCGCGCGTTCCCGGGCACGAGGTCGCCGGTGTCATCGATGCGCTCGGCGAAGGTGTCTCTTCGTGGCGCGAGGGTCAGCGTGTCGGGGTCGGCTGGCATGGCGGTCAGGACAACACCTGCCCGGCGTGCCGGCGCGGCGACTACCGCAACTGCCGCAACGTGCGGGTCCCCGGCATCAGCTACGACGGCGGCTACGCGGAGTACATGACCGCGCCGATCGAGGCGCTCGCGGCCATGCCCGACAATCTCGATCCCCTCGAGGCAGCCCCGTTGCTCTGCGCCGGCATCACCACGTATAACGCGCTGCGCCACAGCGGGGCACGCCCCGGCGACTGTGTGGC
Organism: Pseudomonadota bacterium; assembly: GCA_021838065.1. Lineage (GTDB taxonomy): Bacteria > Pseudomonadota > Gammaproteobacteria > Steroidobacterales > Steroidobacteraceae > 13-2-20CM-66-19. The sequence goes on along the minus strand of JAKCEJ010000191.1, from coordinate 4,467 downwards.
GGTGCTCGGCATCGGCGGGCTCGGCCACCTCGCAATCCAGTTCGCGCATAAATTCGGCTACAGGGTGATTGCCATCAGCCGCGGCACGGAGAATGCCACGCTGGCGCACAAACTGGGCGCCAGCGCGTACATCGACAGTACCGCGCAGCGTCCGGCCGAGGCGCTGCAGCGGCTGGGCGGGGCTCGAGTCATCCTCGCCACGCCGCCGAGCTCGAAGGCGATCACCGACGTGATCGATGGGCTGGGGCCCGATGGCAAGCTCGTCGTGGTCGGGGCCGACTTCGCGCCGATCGAGGTCACTCCGGTGCAGCTCATCACCGGCAGCCGCTCCATCCAAGGCTGGGCATCGGGCACGCCGAGCGACTCGGAGGACACCTTGCGCTTCGCGGTGCTCTCGGGCGTTCGTCCCATGATCGAGACCTATCCTTTGGAGAAGGCGGATGAAGCGTATGCGCGGATGATGAGCGGGAAGGCGCAGTACCGCGTGGTGCTGACCATGCAGCACGCGAAGTGATTCCGCCTGGCGGGGGCAACCCCGCCGCGCACGGCGGCTGGCTATAGGGCCGCGAGCGCCGCGGAGCAGGGCTCGCAGACTTTCAACGTGAGCAGTCCGTCGGCGCGCGTGCGTCCGAGGTTGATTGCTGCGATGGGGATGTCCAGTCCGGCGGCGGCCTGCGCGAAGCGGTAGCCGGAATAGACCATCAATGAGGAGCCGACTACGAGCAGCGCATCGGTGCGCTCGAGCCGGCTCATCGCCGCCTCGACCCGCTCGTGCGGCACGCTCTCGCCAAAGAACACCACGTCGGGTTTGAGCACTCCGCCGCAGTGCCCGCAGGCGGGCACAACGAACTGATCAAACGGCAGCCCCTCGATGTCGGCATCTCCGTCTGGCGCGGCACGCGCCGCGGCGCCGATCCAGAGCGGGTTGCATCGCAGCAATTCGGCCTGCAGGGTCTCGCGCCCCATCCGTCGCGCACAGCGCATGCAGCGTACCTGATCGATCCGGCCGTGCAGATCGATGACCTGCGCGCTGCCGGCAGCCTGGTGCAAACCGTCGACGTTCTGCGTGACCAGCAGCTCGATCCGTCCCTGATGCTCGAGGCGGGCCAGCGCGGCGTGCGCGGCATTCGGTCTCGCGGCCTGCACGCGCGGCCAGCCGGCGAGGCTGCGGGCCCAGTAGCGCTTGCGCATGGCCTCGCTGCCGATGAAAGTCGTGAAATTGACCGGGGCAGATCGCTTCCAATTGCCCTGTGCGTCGCGGTAGTCGGGAATACCCGAATCGGTGCTGCAGCCCGCGCCGGTCAGTACGAACAGGCGGCGGTGCGCGCCGAGGAATGCGTGAAGTGAGGACGCTGACATCGGCTTTCGGTGTGGACTTGCCATGAGGGCGATGGCCGGCCCGGCCCGCCGCACGATCCGCTCGGGCTGGCGCATCGGCCGGGCCGCATCCGCTGCCGCGGCCGCAGGACGGGGCGGATGCCCCATAATAGCCGGAAAACGCCAACACGCCCTTGGGGCAGCGGGGTCGACATGAGAGGACTTGCACCACTATTGGCCGCGGCCGTCGCAGCCGGCGCCGTCGCGGCGCCGGCCTTCGCAGGCGCGCCGCCGGATTTCCCAGCACTGAGCCGCATCGTCGCGGTGTCCGGCTACGAGCAGCAGCTTTCGGCGGCGATCGCGCATCAGCTGCAGGGGCAGGGGCTGCATCCGCGCACCGACAACATGTACGACGTCTGGGTCACCGTGGGCAGCGGGGCGCCGCACCGGCTCATCGTGGCGGCCATCGATCAGCCCGGCTACGTGGTCGGGGCCATCAATGCGCAGGGTTATCTGCGCGTGCAGCGCCTGCCGACCCGTGAACCGAATCCGGTGTTCGATACGCTGAGCTTCGCGCAGCCGGTGCACGTGGTCACGCCCAAGGGTCTGCTGAACGGCGGCTTCGCGGGACTGAGCATCCACCTCGCCCCCGGGCACCTCAATCCGCCCTCGATGTCGCCGATCGGCAATCTGTACGTGGACATCGGGGCCGATTCCGCCGCCGAGGCCCGCGCCGCCGGCGCCGATATCCTCGATCCGGTCGAGCTCGCGCAGCCGCCGATCACCATCGGCGCCGATGATGAGGCGGGCGCCTGGGCCGGCGATCGCTTCGGCTGGGAAGCGCTGCTCGAGGCGGCGCAGGGGCTGGCGAGCGCGCACGCGCGAGGCACGACGACGATCGCGTTCGTGACGCAGCAATGGCTGGGCGGGCGGGGCCTGGCCCGGGTGCTGACCGAGCTGCCGACCGATGAGATGATCTTCGTCGGCCGGATCGATCCGCAGTCCCCGGGCCCGGGCGGGACGGTGTCCGGCACGATGCCCGGCGAGGGGGTGCTCATCGGTGGGACGGCGGCGTCCTCGGTTGCGAGTGGCCTGCCCGGTGCGCTGATGACACTCGCGAGTGCGCACCACATCACCGCGCACACCGTGGCGGCCCGGCCGCCCATGATCGTCGGCTTCGGACCGAAGCCGCACCTGCCCGGCCGGTTTGCGCTGCTCGGCGTACCGACGCTCTATCCGGTCACGCCCGCGGAGACCTTTTCCCGAGCGGACCTGCGCAATCTGACCCGATTGATCGAGGACTACCTCGGCGAGCCGGTCGGGCCGATGAGCGCTGCACACGATCCGTTCGATGCGGCGCGCTCGCGTGGCGGCGGGAGCGGGCAGCCGGTGCTGGACCAGGCGCGCGCCCCCAATGCGCAGCTGCTGAAGACTCTTAAGACCATGACCACCGCGTACGGCGCCAGCGGTCATGAGCAGGGCGCCCGGGAAGCCATCCTCAGCCGCCTGCCGGCCTGGGCGCGGCGGCGGGCCCATGTGGATCCCGCGGGCAATCTCGTGCTGCATATCGGACACCCGGTGCCGGGCGAGCATCAGCCCAGCATTCTGTTCGATGCACACATGGATGAGATCGGCTATCAGGTCACGCACATCCGGCGGGACGGGCAGCTCGTCGTGCGCGAGATCGGCGGCTTCTACGGCCGCTACTATCTCGGCCACGTCATGCTGGTTCACCTGCCCGACGGGCGCAGCATCGGTGCGGCGCTGGGCCTGCCCGCGGGCTGGGACCGGCCGGGGTTCAAGTGGCCCCGGGCGCTCAGCACCCTCAGCGAGCCGGCCGAGGCTTACGTCGGCACCGATTCGCGCGCCGCGACCGAGCGGCTCGGCATCCGCGTGGGCGATTTCCTCACGATGCCGAAGACCTACCGGGCGCTCCTCGGACATCACTTCGAGATCCGCAGCATCGATGACCGCGCCGGCGATACGGCGCTGATCGAGGCGGTGCGCGCGCTGGGTCCGCACTTTGCGCGCGAGCACCCCGGCCGGCAGCTGACCTTCCTCTGGGCGACGCGCGAGGAAGTGGGTCTACAGGGTGCGGCCGCATATGCGGCGCGCGTGGCCAAGCTCGGACGCGAGCCGGATGTGGTCTTCGCGGTCGACATGTTCGTCAGCAGCCAATCGCCGCTCGAGGCCGAACGCTACGGTGATCAGCCGCTCGGCAAGGGTTTCGTGGTGCGCGCGGTCGACCTGTCGCACGTGGACTCGCCCGCCGACGTGGCGCGCGTGGTCGCGCTGGCCCGCGCGCACCACATTCCCGTGCAGTACGGGATCACCGGCGGCGGCAACGACTCGGCGGTGTATACCCGCTATGGGGCCAATGCGGTGGCGCTCGGCTGGCCGACCAAGTACTCGCATTCGCCGGCCGAGGAGTCCGACACGAAGGATATCTACGGACTCAGCCGCATCTGCACCGTGCTCGCGAAGGATTGGTAGGACGGACTCGCCGGCCTACTCAGCCGGCGGGTCGTGCCGGCTGAGCGTGCGCCGCGGCGTGCACGATGCGGGTCTCGAGGGTGCGCTCAGCCTTCAGGGAGTTGGAGATCAGGCAGGCGCGGTCGGCCTGCTGCAGCAGTTTCTTGGCCCGTGACGCATCAGCGCCGGGCGCGAGGGTCAGCGTCGCCTGCAGGGCGATGTGCGTGAACTGCGGCACACGCTCGCGCCTCTCGAGGGTGCCCTGCGTCCGGCACTCGAGCTTCAGCCAGCCGAACATCGCCGCCGCGCTCACGGCGCGGAACGTGAAAACATAACAGTCGGCGATCGCCGCGACGAGCAGGGACTCGGGGGACCATGCGTCCCCCGGCCCGCCAAACTGCCGCGCCGCCGCGCTCGACAGTGCCTCAGCGCCCGGCGCCGCGACCTGCACTGCGCCGGAAAACGCCCCGCTTGCCTCCGCAGTGTAGGTGTGCGGGTAGGGCTCCATCGCGGCCCTCAGCTGCCCCAGGCGTAAGCGAAATCGAGTATGTACTGGTGCATGCTCAGCCTGATGGTCTGGGTCGGGTCAAAGGTGTTGGGCCCGGTGACGCTGTGGCTGAGCGCATAGACGAGTGCCACGCTGAACTGCCCGTGGCTGCTGTCATGATGGGTCACTCC
>JAKCEJ010000190.1 GCA_021838065.1 Pseudomonadota bacterium | reverse complement strand
CGGGCCGACGAGATTCGCGAGCAACTCCCGCCTCTACATGGGCACGGTGGGCGCCACGATCCGCCTCGGCGCGCACTGGCAGATGACCGTGAGCGAATCAGGCGGCAAGCAGTCCCTGGTGAACAACGAGTACGGCGTCGCCAATCCCGCGGCGCTCGCGGCGGCGCTCGCCGACCCCAATCCGGCCACGGCTTTCGATCCCTTCACCGCCAACGCGGCCGTCAACGCCGGGATCGTGCCGGCGATCAGCCAGAACTACACGCTGCATTCGATCTCGGGGATTGAATCGACGGACCTCGTGGCGAACGGGCCGCTGCTGAGGCTGCCGGCCGGAGAGGCGAAGCTGGCGGTGGGTTTCGAGCGGCGCACCGAGACCCTCAATGTTGAGGTGCCGGACATCACCGGCCCGCTGAACGCTGTCCACACTCAGCACGACAGCCGTCAGGTCGTCTCGGCATTCTCCGAGCTGCACGTGCCGCTGCTGGGCAGCGGGCGCGACCGGCGCGCGACGCCGCGCCTGACGCTTGATGTCGCGGCGCGGTACGATCATTACAGCGATTTCGGCGGGACGTTCAACCCGACCGGCCGGCTGCAGTGGACGGCGACCCAGTGGCTGAAGCTGCGCGCGAGCTGGGGCCGCTCGTACCGCGCGCCCAAGCTCGATGACCTCTACGACACGGCGCAGAACATCTCGGGAATGGTGGTGCTGCCGGATCCGCAATCCCCGGGCGGCCGCTCGCTCGTGCTCGGCGAGCAGGGTTCCAACCCCAATCTGCGTCAGGAGACGGCCCAGACCTGGACGGCCGGGCTCGACGTCTCGCCCTGGCGCGGCGCGCGGGTGTCATTGACGTACTACGATATCGCCTATTGGAACCGGATTGAGCAGCCGGCCGCCGACGACCCGTTCGGCATCCTGCAGCATGCGGCGGAGTGGGCGGCGGTGATCAACCGCAATCCGACGACGGCGCAAATCGACGCGATCTGCAACAGCGCGCAGTTCATCGGGCCCGTCGCGACCTGTCTGGCGAGCCATCCGGCGGCGATCATCGATCTGCGCCTGGCGAACCTGGCGACGACGCATACCCGCGGGTTCGACATCGACGCACGCGAGCATCTGCTCACCCGCTGGGGTCACCTCGCTCTCGGGTTGAGGGGCACGGACGTCCTGTCCTTCACGCAGGCGGTGACTCCCACCTCCCCGGCGGTCAGCATTCTCGACACCGCGGGCAACCCGCTCTCGCTGCGCCTGCGCGGGATACTCAGCTGGAGCCGCCACGGCGGCGGCGAGCCGGGCTGGAGCAGCGCGCTCATCGTCAATTACACCGGTGCGTACCGCAATCCCGCCAGCTCGATCGTGCCGGAGGTGTCGGCCTGGACCACGCTCGATGTGTATCTGCGCTACCGGCTCGATCCAGGCCGCTTCGGGCAGACCACCGTATCGCTGAACGCGGTGAACGCCCTCAATCACGATCCGCCGTTCGTCGACAACCAGTTCGGCTACGACATCTACAACGTGCAGGCGCTCGGCCGGGTCGTCAGCATGCAGATCAACCAGCGCTGGTGAGCCGCGAGCGCGCGCCGGGCTGCATGGATCAGTAGCAATGCCAGCCGACGGCCGTGTCGTATTTGGCGCCGAGGATGGCGCCTTCGGTGTCCGAGATGCGCCCGAGCTCGGGGAACTCGGCGGGCGCCTCGGCCTGCGGCGCCCCGGGCGGGGCGCTCTGGCGGGATGGCTCGTGTACCGGTGTGCTCATGCCGTAACTCCTTATTCAGTGAACCGAGGGTCGATCACAGTCTGCTGCCGTGCCCGGCTCCCCGGCGCCTCATTATGTTCAATGCCGGCGCGCGGCACGGCGCCTGCCAATTTTCACGCGGGCAGGGGGGGAAGGTCCTCCCCGCGCATCTCTACACCTAATGGAATAGGGAATGGATAGTCGGTTGGGCGAGATCAGGCATTTCCCCAAATCGGGGGGGGCAGAGACATTCGTCGAGCAGCTGTGCCGGGCACACGAGGCGCAGCTGCTGGCGTATCTGACGCAGATGCTCGGCCGGGTGGATCTGGCGCGCGAGGTTGCCCAGGACACTTACGAGCAGCTGCACCGCATGTACCGGCCGGAGCAGGTGCTGTTCCCGCGCGCGATGCTTTTCAAGATCGCGACCAACTTCGCGCTGATGCATCTGCGCCGGCGCCGAGTGGAAAGCGCGGTGATCAGCGGCCCGGCGGGGATGGAGGAGGTGGCGGATCGCTCGGCGGGGCCGGACCAGCGGGTGCTGGCCGAGCAGATCGCGCAGCGCCTCGCGGCGGTGATCCAGGACTTGAGTCCGCCGCTGCGCGCGGTGTTCGTCCTCGCCCACGTGCAGGGCAAGTCGCGCAGGGAAATCGCCGCGCGGCTCGGGATTTCCGAACGACGGGTCGATAAGCGCATGACGCGGGCATTGAAGCAATGCCGCATGACATTGTCATCGCAAGGCATTGATCTGGCGGAGGTCGATTGAGTCTCGACACCCTCCTTGAACGACGACGGCAGCGGCGCGCGCGGGCGCAGGCGGCCGCGTGGCTCACACGGATGGGCCGCGGCCTCACGCCGGGACGCCAGCGCGCGCTGGAGGGCTGGCTCGCTGACCCACTGAACTCAAAAGAATTCAGTGAGTTGCGCGCAGTACTTGATATTGCTGCGGAGCTCAAGGGGACCTCGCGCGCCGCGCTCGTGGCGGGCGTGGCGGGCGAGCCGCGCCGCGCGCGCCTCGCCCGCGGCACGCTGTGGCTCGCGGGTGTGGCGGCGACGGCCATGCTGGCCGCGGCGCTAGCCGCTGGCCTGTGGCTGTGGGACCTCGGCTACCTGCCGCACACGTATCGGACCGGCATCGGGCAGACCGCCACGGTCGTGCTGCCCGATGGCAGCGTGGCCTACCTCAACACCAACACCCGGCTGCGCTGGGTGGGCAGCCCCTCGAACCGGCGGGTGAAGCTGCTGCGCGGGGAGGTGTTCTTTGAGGTCGTGCACGATCCGGCGCGCCCGTTCCGCATCCTGCTTGCCCACAGCGAGGTGCGCGTGCTCGGCACCCGCTTTGACGTCTACCGAAAGAGCGACGGCGATGTGCTCGTGACGGTCGTGAGCGGCGCGGTCGCGGTGGAGGGCCTTGGCAGCGGAGCTCACGCGCCGCCGGCCTGGACGCGGCGCCTCACGGCCAATCAGCAGATCGAGTATTCCCCGCTCGGCCTGATCGGCGCCGTGCGCCCGGCCCTTGCGGCGAACGTGATCCGCTGGCGCCAGGGCATCATCGAGACACGGGGGGAGCCTCTCTCGAGGCTCGTCAGCAATTTGAGCCGTTATACGCCGCAGCGCATCGTCATCGTCGACCCGCGCGCGGCTCAGATGCGGATCGGCGGGGCGTTCAGCGTCCGCAACGTCGGCGCCACGCTTGATCGCATTGCCCGGATCGAGCCCATCACCGTCACTCAGGAGGACGGGGAGCTCATTCTGGCATACCGCTCCGCGCGCCCAGGGGGGAGGGGTGTTCCCCGTTGATTGTGCGCGGATCGGATTGTTCATTGGATCATTAAGACCTAGAGAGGACCAGCAGATGCTCATTCTTACCAGGCGAGTCGGCGAGACCGTGATGATCGGGGACGAGGTGACCATTACGGTGCTCGGCGTCAAGGGCAACCAGGTGCGCGTCGGCATCAATGCGCCGAAGAACATCGCGGTGCACCGCGAGGAAATCTACGAGCGGATCAAGCGTGAGCAGCGTGCGGCGGCGGGCAACGGGGAGGCGCCGAAGCCGGTGCCGAGCTTCGCGCCGCCCGGCGTCTGAGCCGGCTCGCCGCCTCCGGCGCGCGCCCAGCACGCGCGCCGCAGTGTCACCGGCGGCTCCATTCTTTCATGCAGCGGCGCTGCCGCGGCCACCGGGCCGCGGCAGTGTCGTGCGCCCGTCCGCAGGTGCAACGCGGTATCGTCGGTGCTAGACTGAGGAAAATTAAGTAAAAACAAGGGTTCTCTCCACCGACCGCATGCGCTACCAGCAATCTAGGGAAGAGAGCGCCGAGATTCTTCGGCGGGCGCTGCAGTTAATGTCGCCGCACGAAGCCGGGTATCACCCGGTGAGCTACGCCGTCTGGTACGAGCACGCCGCCGAGATCAATCCCCCGCTCACCCAGGAGCTCCAGAAGCGGCTCGAGGCCGCAGCCCCGCTCAACGATGCCGAGATCTGCCGCCTGCACGCCCTGCACATTGCCGCGCGCGACGTCGAGATGTTCGAGCTCGCGCAGCGCGAGCTGCGCGAGCTGATCGGGCGCACCGAGCAGGATACGGCCGAGGCCGAGGGCACTCTGCAGCGCTTCAGCCACATGCTCGAGAGCGCCACCGGGCAGCTTGCCTCGCGCCAGATCGAGGCCGTGCGCGCGCTCATCGGAGAGCTGATCTCGCAGGCTGCGCAGGTGCAATCGACGCTGAGCGGTCTGCACGCGCAGCTCACCAGGCAGCGCGAGGAGGTGTTCGGGGTGCTCGAGCGGCTCGAGCGGGCGCAGACCGAGCCGCTGCGCGATCCGCTCACGGGGCTCGCCAATCTCAGCGGCTTTCGCCGCGCGTTCCAGGGCCAGGAGGGTGCGGCGGATTTCGCGCAGGTGGTGCTGCTCGCCGTGGACGTCGATTACTTCAAGCGCATCAACGACACCCACGGGCACGTGGTCGGCGACAAGGTGCTGATGAAGGTGGCCAAGATCCTGCGCGAGACGCTCGCGAGCGAGGATGTCGCCGCGCGCGTCGGCGGCGATGAGTTCGTGGTGCTGCTGCGCGGCAAGCCGCTCAGCCATGCCGCCGCCCTCGGCGAGCGGATCCGCTCCTCGGCCCAGAGGAGTCTCATCGTGCATCCCGACGGGGCGCAGTTCGCCGGCGAGGTGACGCTGTCGATCGGGGTGGCGAGCGGCCGCGCTGGCGAGACGCTCGAGACGCTTCGCCACCGCGCCGATGCGGCGCTCTATGATGCGAAGGCCGCCGGACGCAACCGCGTCTCGCTCGCCGGGGAACTCGCGAAGCGCTGAGTGCTCTCAGCACTCCGTGACGTTCACCGCAAGCCCGCCCTGAGAGGTCTCCTTGTAGATCGTCGACATGTCCGCGCCCGTCTGGCGCATGGTGACGATCACGTGATCGAGGGAGACTTTGTGGCTGCCGTCGCCGCGCATAGAGAGGCGCGCGGCGTTGATCGCCTTCACCGCGCCCATGGCGTTGCGCTCGATGCACGGGATCTGCACCAGGCCCCCGACCGGATCGCAGGTGAGCCCGAGGTTGTGCTCCATGCCGATCTCGGCGGCGTTCTCGATCTGCTCGTTGCTGCCCTGCAGCGCCGCCACCAGGCCGCCGGCGGCCATGGAGCACGCCACGCCCACCTCGCCCTGGCAGCCCATCTCGGCGCCCGAGATCGAGGCGTTCTGCTTGTAGAGCATGCCGATGGCCGCGGCGCTGAGCAGGAAGCGCAGCACCCCATCCTCGCTCGCGCCGGGCTCGAAGCGCCGGTAGTAATGCAGCACCGCCGGCACGATGCCCGCCGCGCCATTGGTCGGCGCGGTCACCACCCGCCCGCCGGCGGCGTTCTCCTCGTTGACCGCCAGCGCGAAGGCATCCACCCAGTCGAGCGCCTCGAGCGGGCGGGACAGGCCGCTCTCGGTGAGCTGGCGGTAGAGCTTCGGGGCGCGCCGGCGCACCTTCAGCGGCCCGGGCAGCACGCCGTTCTGGCGGAAACCGCGCTCGACGCAAGCCTGCATCACTGCCCAGATGCGCAGCACGCCGGCGCGCACGCTCGCCTCGCTGGCCCAGGCGCACTCGTTGGCGAGCACCAGCTCGAAGATCTCCAGTCCGTTTTCCCGGCACAGCGCGAGCAGCTCGCGCCCGCTCGAGAACGGGTACGGCGCGCCCGTCCGTGCGCTCGCCTCGCGCGCCTGGTCCTCCCCGGCGCGCACGATGAACCCGCCGCCGATGGAGTAATACTCCTGCTCGAGAAGGGTGGCGCCGCCGGCGGTGGCGGTGAAGCGCATACCGTTGGCGTGCTGGGGCAGCCGCTCGGTGCGCAGCAGCAGGAAGATCGGA
>JAKCEJ010000189.1 GCA_021838065.1 Pseudomonadota bacterium | reverse complement strand
CTACAAGCTGGTGTCGGGCGAGCCGCCGGGCCTGAGGATCGCCGGCCGCTACGGCCACGAGGCCGCCGCCGGCGTGATCCGCGCCGCGATTGAGGATTACCGCGAGACCTACGGCGAGGCCGGGACGGGCGCCGAGAACACCGTCCGGCGCTGATTCACTCGCCCTTGGGCTCGATCCAGAGCGCGCGGGCGCTGCCGCAGAGCTCGCCGTCCTCGCCGAATACGGCGGTGCCGGCGCCGTGCTTGCGGCCCTCGGATTCCAGGGCCCAGCCGATCACCGTGCAGCGTTCCCCGACGTGCACCCGACGATTGACGTGGGCCGTGAATTCCCCGAGCAGCATCATGCGATCCTCCGGGCTGACGGCGTAGTAGCCCGGGCAGTCGAGCGCGGCCGACATGAACTCGGGGCGCACCTTGCCGTCGCCCTGCTCGAGCGAGGCATCCGGCACCCAGGGCGCCGCCACCAGCGCGCGCTCGGGCAGGGGTCCGGCGAAGATGCGCAGCCCATCGCCCCGCGGCCGCTCCGTGCCGCATACGAAACACGTCGGAAACCGGTGATGCTTGAATCCCGCATAGCGCCTCGAGGCCTCGACGGCCTCGAAGTACGCCGGCGCTCGGGGAGCGCTGAGTGTCAGGTGTGCAGGCCTGGCCGAGCCGATTTGCTCATTCGCATGGGTGATGGCGATCGTCCCGTCCGGCAGAGTCTGCACCTCGAGGGGCGCATCGAGCGGCGGGGGACGGAGCAGCCGCACAGTGACCGTCTGCGCGACGTGCGCGGCGACGCACCCGGCGAAGTACCCGCCGTTGGCGGATTGCGCCGGGCCGCGAAAGCGTCGGGCGATGGTGAGCGTGGCCATGGCTCGCCCACATTACCACTGGGCATGCCGCCTGCGCAGCGCCGCCTAGACACCGGCGCGGCCGCGCAGCGTGCGCAGCCACTCCGCCGGATCGCCCCCCTGCTCGAGCACTTCCACCAGCGCCGAGCCGATGACGACGCCATCGACGTGTCCGCGCAGGCGCTCGAGCTGCTCGCGGCCGCGGATGCCGAAACCGGCGCACACCGGCACCGGCGCATGGCGGCGCACACGATCGAGGTAGTCGGTCACCTCCGCCGGTACGCTGAGGTTGCGCCCCGTGGTACCGGTCGCGGTGACTGCATAGATAAAGCCCCGGCTGCGCTCGCAGATGCGCTTCAGGCGCTCCTCGGGGGTCACCGGAGTCACCATCTGCACCAGGGCGAGCCCGCGCGCCGAGAGCGCCTGGTGCAGCGCATCGCCCTCATCGAACGGCAGATCCGGCACGATCAGTCCGGCCACTGCGGCGCGCTCGGCCGCGCAGGCCAGGGGCTCCAGTCCGAACGCCAGCAGTGGGTTGAGATAGCTCATCAGCAGCAGCGGGGTCGTCACCGGCGGACTCATTGCCTCGAGCGTCTGCAGGATCCAGCGCAGGCTCACGCCCTGCTCGAGGGCGATGCGGCTCGAGCGCTGAACGGTCACCCCGTCGGCCATCGGGTCCGTGAACGGCACGCCGATCTCGATCACGTCAGCCGCCGCGGCAATGCGCCGCAGATCGGCCTCGAAGCGCTCGCGACGCGGAAAGCCGGCGGTAAGGTAGCCCACGAGCGCGGGCTCGCCGCGCGCGTTGGCCGCGGCAATGGCGGCGCCGATGCGTTCGTGCGCGTTCATGCGGACTCCGCGAGCAGGGTCTTCTGCAGGGTCGGCATGTCCTTGTCCCCGCGCCCGGACAGGCACACCACGAGGGTGCCGCCGGGATGGGCGCGGGCCCAGCGCCGGGCGCCCGCGAGCGCGTGCGCGCTCTCCAGGGCCGGCAGAATGCCTTCGAATCGGCACAGCGCGCTCACCCCCTCGAGCGCCTCCTCGTCGCTTGCGCTCTCGTAGCGCACCCGCCCGATGCGCGCCAGCAGCGCGTGCTCGGGGCCGACGCCGGGGTAGTCGAGACCGGCCGACACCGAGTGGGTTTCCTGGATCTGACCGTCCGCGTCCTGCAGCAACATGGAGTAGCTGCCGTGCAGGACGCCGGGCCGTCCGAAGGACAGCGTCGCCGCATTGCCGCCGAGGGCGACCCCGCGTCCGCCGGCCTCCACGCCGATGATCTCGACGCCGGCATCGGGCACGAACGCATGAAACATCCCGATCGCATTCGAGCCGCCGCCGACGCAGGCCATCACCGCATCCGGCAGCCGTCCTTCGGCCTGTTCAAACTGCGCGCGGGCCTCCCGGCCGATCACCGCCTGCAGCTCGCGGACCAGGTACGGATACGGGTGCGGTCCGACCGCCGAGCCGAGCAGGTAGTAGGTGCCCATCGGATCGGACACCCAATCGCGCAGCGCTTCGTCGATGGCCGCGCGCAGCGTGCGGTCGCCGCTCGTCACCGCTACGACCGTCGCGCCGAGCAGGCGCATCCGCCCGACGTTCGGGGCCTGGCGCTCCATGTCGATGGAGCCCATGTACACCGTGCAGGGCAGCCCGAGCCGCGCGCATGCCGCGGCGCTCGCCACCCCGTGCTGCCCCGCGCCGGTCTCGGCGACGATGCGCCGCGCGCCGAGGCGCCGGGCGAGCAGCGCCTGGCCGATGGCATTGTTGATCTTGTGCGCGCCGGTGTGCGCCAGATCCTCGCGCTTCAGCCAGATGCGCGCGCCCCATTCGGCCGAGAGGCGCCGCGCGAAGGTGAGCGCCGTGGGGCGCCCCACCCAGCTCGCGAGCTCGCCGGCGAATTCCCGCTGGAAGGGTGCGGCGTGCAGATGCTCGCGCACCCCGGCATCGAGACGCTCAAGCGCCGGAATCAGCGTCTCGGGCACATATCGCCCGCCGAACGGACCGAACCGGCCGTGCGCATCGGGCAGTCGTCCGGCGGTGAGGTCCGCCAGGACATCGGTTGCATTCACACTCATGTCGGCTCCTGCAAAGCGGCGCGCGCCGCGCGCGCCGCGCTCACGAATCGGTTGATCTCACTCGGGTCCTTCACGCCGGGACTCGCCTCGACGCCGCTCGAGACATCGACGCCGAACGGCCGGACCGCCGCGATCGCGGCGGCGACGTTGCGCGGGTCGAGGCCGCCGGCGAGCACCAGCTGCGCGCGGCGCGCCACCTGCGCGGCGCTGTCCCAATCGCAGGTGCGGCCGGTGCCGCTCGCCGCCCCTTCGAACAGCAGCCGCTGCGGCAGAGTATCCCCCGCGCTCAAGCCTCGCAGGACCGGCAGCCGCTCGAGCGTCTCGGGCAGGCGCAGCCGCTCGAAGTCGCCCGCGTCGCTTTGCAGCAGGTCGGGGCGGAACACGGCCACGATCTCATCCACCTCATGCTGCCCGGGGTGGCGCGTCACCGCCACGCAGCGCGCCTTGCCGCGCGCCGGCCCGGCGAGCCGGCGGGCCAGCGCCACCGTCACCCGGCGCGGCGACTCGGCAAACACGAAGCCGATGGCATCGGCGCCGGCGGCGAGCGCGGCCTCCACCGCCTCCGGCGTGGTCATGCCGCAGATCTTGATCCACAGCGAGGCGCGCTCAGGAATCATGTCGGGCCGCGCTCTGCGCCGTCCCGGGCGGTGAGCGCCGCGGCCCGGCCTGCCGGTCCGGGTGCGCCGCGCTTCGCGGCCCGTCCCGCCGCTGTCATCGCCGCAGCCAGCGCGGCCGGGTCCGCGGCGCGCATCAGCGCGCTGCCGACCAGTGCCAGATCGTAGCCGGCCTGGCCCATGCGCCGCGCATCCTCCGGTGTCGTGACGCCGCTTTCGGCGACGCGCGCCAGCGCGCGAGGCAGCAGCGGCCCGAGTGCCTCGAGGCGGCTCGGCACCACCTCCAGCGTGGCGAGATCGCGGCAATTGACACCCGCGAGGAGCCCCTCCGCGCCCACTCGCGCGGTCAGTGCGTGCAGCCGCTCGATGTCGCGCTCATCGAAGGTCTCGAGCAGGGCGAACAGGCCGAGCTCGCGGGCCCTCCCGATCATCGCCTCCAGCGCATCCTGCTCCAGCATACGCACGATCAGCAGCACGCCGCCGGCGCCCGCCGCGCGGGCCTCGGCGAGCTGATACGGATCGACCAGGAAGTCCTTGCGTATCGCCGGCACGCCGAGCGGCGCGAGCGCGGCGGCGGCGCGGCGCAGATGCTCCAGGTCCCCGTCGAAGCGCTCCGGTTCGGTCAGCACCGAGACGGCCGCGGCGCCGGCGGCGCCGTAGGTGCGCACCCGCCCCTCGACGTCGCTGCCGGGTTCACCCAGCGGGCCGGCGGCCGGCGAGCGCAGCTTCAGCTCGGCGATCAGCCCGAAGTCCCCGCGCACGAGCCGCAACGCGGGCGCGGGCGTCTGCTCACGAGCGAGTTGCAGCATGCGGGGCTCGGGGCATGCGGCACGCGCGGCTGCGGCGCGCGCGCGGCTCGAGGCGGCCATCTGTGTCAGGAAATCACTGCGCACACGCCGCTCCCACGCGCCGCAGGCCCGTCAACACCCGCGCGGCCGCGCCCTCGTCGATCGCCTGTGCGGCGCGCTCGAGGGCCTCGCGCGGGCTGCTCGCCTGTCCCGCGACCTCCAGCGCCAGGGCGGCGCCGAGCAGCAGACAGTCCCGGTGCGCGCCGTGCGCTTCGCCCGTGAGCACCGCGCGCAACGCTTCGGCATTGTGCAGCGCGTCGCCGCCCGCTAACGCTGATGTCCGGCAGCGCGGCAGCCCGTAGTCCTCCGGCTGGCGGACTTCGCGCCTCACCCGCCCGGGCCGCACGTCAAACAGCGTGAACGGGCCGACCGGCGTCGGCTCGTCCCAGCCCTCCGCGCCATGGATCACGAACGCGCGCTCGATCCGCATGCCCGCGAGGCTGTCGGCCATGAGCTCGGCGACCGGCAGGCTGAAAGCCCCGATCAGCCCCAGGGGCGGTTGGGCGGGATTGGTGAGCGGCCCAAGGATGTTGAAAACGGTGCGCACCCCGAGCGCGCGCCGTGCGGCGGCCACCGCCTGCGTGGCCGCGTGGTAGTGCGGCGCGAACAGGAAGGTGAACCCGCATTCCGCCAGGCACACCCCTGAGGCGCGCTCATCGAGCGGCATGGGCAGCCCCAGCGCCTCGAGCACATCGGCGCTGCCGGCGCGGCTCGAGACCGAGCGGTTGCCGTGTTTGATCACCGGCAGACCGCACGCCGCGGTGAGCAGCGCGGTGCCGGTGGAGATGTTGAGACTGCCCGAGCGGTCCCCGCCGGTGCCGACGATGTCGATGGCGCGCATGCCCGCGGGCAGCGCCGGCTGGCGCGCCAGGCGGCGCATCGCCTCGGCGAATCCCCGCACCTCGTCCGCGACGGCCCCCTTGGCGCGCAGCGCCGCCAGCACCGCGCCGATCAGCGCCGGCGGAGTCGCCCCGTCGGTCAGCAGGCCGAGCAGCTCTTCGGCCTGCGCCTGGGTCAGGTCGATGCCCTCGAGCAGCCGCTCGAGCAGCTCACGCGCGGCGGACATCGGCGACTCCGGCGGCGCGCGTACCGGCGTGCTGCGCGAGGAAGTTCCCGAGCAGCCGCACGCCGTCCGGCGTCAGGATGCTCTCCGGATGAAACTGCACGCCCTCGACCTGCAAGTGGCCATGGCGCACGCCCATGATCTCGCCCTCCGCGGTGCGGGCGCTGACGGTGAGCTCGGCCGGCAGCGCCTCGGGGGCGGCGATCAGCGAATGGTAGCGTCCCACTTCGCAGGGCTCGGGCAGCCCCGCGAACAGCCCGAGGCCGTCGTGGTGGATCCGGGATGTCTTGCCGTGCATCAGCCGGCCGGCGCGCACCACTTTGCCGCCGAACACCTCCACGATCGACTGATGACCGAGGCACACGCCGAGCACCGGGATGCGTCCGGCGAACGCGCGGACCATGTCCATCGAGACGCCCGCATCGCGTGGCGTGCCCGGTCCGGGGGAGATGCACAGGTGCGTAGGCGAGAGCGCCTCGGCCTCGGCGACGCCGATCATGTCGTTGCGCAAGACGCGCACGTCCGCGCCGAGCACGAGGAATGCCTGCACGAGGTTGTAGGTGAAGGAGTCGTAGTTGTCGATGAGCAGCAGCCGCGCCATCAGAAACCCTCCTCGGCCATCTCGAGCGCCCGCGCCATCGCGCCGCTCTTGGCGAGCACTTCCTCGTGCTCGGACTCCGGGATGCTGTCGGCGACGATACCGGCGCCTGCCTGGT
>JAKCEJ010000188.1 GCA_021838065.1 Pseudomonadota bacterium | reverse complement strand
CAGTGATCGGCGCACAGCTGCGCTGAAACGGCGCCGTGGATGCGGCTGACGCCGTTGATGTGGCGTGCACCGTTCAAGGCCAGGCGCGTCATGTTGAACATGCCCGGCACCGACGGCGCGCTGCCGAGCTCGAGGAAGCGCTCGACGGGCAGGCCCAGATCGTTGATGAAGTCCTGAAAGTGCTCGAGGATCAGGCCGTGTCCGAACGCATCATGCCCGGCCGCCACCGGCGTGTGCGTGGTGAACACGCAGGCCGCCGCGGTCGCTTCGAGCGCCGCCTCGAACGGCAGATCGCGGCTCATGTGCTCGCGCATCAGCTCCAGGATCAGAAATGCCGCGTGGCCCTCGTTGAGGTGCCAGGCCGCCGGCGCGAGTCCGAGCGCACGCAGCGCGCGCACCCCGCCGATGCCGAGGATCATCTCCTGGCGTACCCGGGTCGACTCGTCCCCGCCGTACAGTCGTCGGGTGATGTCCCGGTCCGAGGGGGCGTTCTCCGGCGTATTGGTGTCCAGCAGATACACCGGGACGCGGCCGGCCTGAGCCCGCCAGATTCGCGCCGTGACGTTGCGCCCGCCGATGCGCACGGTGATCGAGATCCACTGTCCGGCCGCGTCGCGCACCGGCTCGACCGGCAGATCCCGCGGGTCGTGCGGCTTGTACTCCGCGTGCTGCACGCCGTCGTCATCAACGGTCTGGGTGAAGTAGCCTTGCTCGTAAAGTAGGCCGATGGCCACGAAATGCGCCCCGGCATCGCTCGCGGCCTTGCAGTAGTCCCCGGCCAGTACGCCAAGGCCGCCCGAGTAGATCGGAAAGCTCTCGTGAAAGCCGTACTCGGCACAGAAGTACGCCACCAGCGGCTCGCCGGCCGGCGGCTGGGCGGCAAGATAGGTATCGAGCAGCTGCAGCGCTGCGTGATAGCGACCGAGGTACTGCGGGTCGCTGGCCGCCGTATCGAGTGCGGATTGGCGCACGCAGCGCAGCATTAGCCGCGGGTTGCCCCCGCATTGCTTCCAAAGCTCTGGCTCCAGGTCCTCGAACAGGGCGCGGATGGGTCGATGCCAGCTGAAAAACAGGTTGCTGGCGAGTTCCGGTAGGCGCGCGAGCGCCTCGGGAATGACGGGGGTGATTTCGAGCAGCGTATTGCGCATGGCACCGGGATTGGAAACGATGAGTGCCAAGAAAGTCTAGCCGCTTCGAGCCGGTCGTGCGCGCATCCAGTCGTGCACTCTTGTGGTGCATCGCCCGGGCGGGCCGCATGTGCGACAATGCCCAGCCGTCGCGCAAGCTGGAGCGTGTCATGCGAAACAGGCTGAGCATTCGGGCGGGAATGGCGGTCGCGCTGGCGGCGGGGCTGCTGGCCGGGCTCACGCCTGTGCCAGGGCGCGCCGAGTCGATGACGCTCGAGAATCTCGATCACTTCCCACGCGCCACGCTCGTGATCGAGGCCGGCGGCCACGTGCGCCGGTTTCGGGCGTGGATCGCGGACACCCCGGCCCGTCAGGCCCAGGGACTGATGTTCGTGCGCGATCTGCCGGCCGGCGAGGGCATGATCTTTCCCATGCATCCGCCGCAGGTGGCCCAATTCTGGATGGCCAATACCTACATCCCGCTCGACATGCTGTTCGTGGCGCCCGGGGGGCGCATCGAGAAAATCACGGTCAATGCCAAGCCGTTTTCCCTGAAGACGATCAGCTCAGGTGCGCCCGTCGAGGCGGTGATCGAGATCGGGGGCGGGCAGGCTCGCGCGCTTGGAATCACCGTCGGAGCGCGAGCTCGGTGGATGCCGGTTGTCGCGAAATAGCTTTTTTTCGGTACGTTACAGCAGGTATCAGAGCTCACTTGGAGCCAAAGGCGCGCTCAGGGATCTTGGTGTCGCCGTACATATCTCGTTCACCACATCAAACGCAGAGCGTGCCTAAAACGACACAAAGCGCATATTTTGGTGTATTTTTCTTGCAACTAAATCGCGGCTTTACATGTCTCGACATTTTGGCCTATATTCAAATCCCTGTGTCGCGAGCAGTTAATAGCTAGCTGCGACTAAAAACATACAGGTCTCGTAAGAGCAACAATTGCTTTATCGAGCAGACTCGTCAAAGAGCAGTCTCGTAAAGTGCGGTCTCGCTAGAGAACCAGGAGAATTTTGAAATGACCGTGAACCGCAGTGTGCTACACGCTGTACGGCGTGTGCTTATGGTCGGCGCGCTAGCCGCAATCGGGATGGGAAGCCATGTGGCGAGCGCTGCGCAAGCGCAAGCCGAACAGGCCAAAGGGCCTAATCCGACCCAGTCGAGCAAAAAGAAGCAGCCAACGCAGTTGCAGGAAATCGTGGTGACTGGCTCGCTGATTCGCACGAGCAGCTTCAATACCCCCAGCCCTGTTTCGGTCATTTCCGCAACAGATCTGACTGATTCGGGCTTCAGCAATATCTCAAGCGTCCTGCAAAGCCTCTCTTCGAACGGTGCCGGTTCCCTGAATCAGGCATTCCCGCAGGCTTTTGCACTCGGCGGTTCGGGAATTGCTCTGCGCGGCCTCACCGTGGGTTCGACTCTGTCGTTGATCGACGGTGAGCGCATGGTGCCCTATCCTCTCGCAGACGACGGTGAGCGCGATTTCGTCGACCTCTCGGCCATCCCGATGGACGTCGTGAAGCGAATCGAAATTCTCAAGGACGGTGGTTCGGCCGAATACGGTTCGGATGCCGTCGCCGGTGTGGTAAACGTCATTCTGCGCAAAACGTACGTCGGTTTGAGCGCCGGGGCGGAGATGGGGTCCACAATTCATGCGGACGGGACTACCGAGCATCTGCATGCGATTGCCGGTATCGGACACCTGTCCACCGACGGCTACAACGCGTATCTGGCGGTCGAATTCCGCCATCAGGATCCGATCCGCCTGCGCAACCGCAATGGATTTTGGGCCAATACGAACTGGGGCCCGTACGGCGGCAACGATCAGCGTCCCGGTGCCAACAATCCGGCCGTGGGCGCAACCGCGACCAGCACCGGCCAGACACCGTACATCCCGGGCGGCTATGTTCTGAATCCCGCGACGAATCTGTTCGATTCGACGAGCGTGTTTCTGAATCCGAATTCGAGCTATCTGCCGAGCGGCTGCTCTGGTTCAAACGCGAATTACACGAGCTGGTACAATAACCAGTGCGTAACGCCGTCCAATCAGGACATTCAGCCCCAGGCCGTGACGTTCGATGTTCTGGGCCGCTTCTCTAAGACGTTGCCCGACGGATGGCTCTCGGTGACCACAGCGTCGTTGTTCCGCAGCGAAGCCGAACAGGTTCTCGGTGGCGTTCTCGGCTTCAACAACGCGAATCCGTTCACCAACGTGGCTGGTGGCATCGGGATCCCGCTTTCCATCGTGACGCAGAATAACGTTCTGCTTCCGGTCGGGGCGCCAAATAATCCCTTTAACCAACCGGCAATTCTTTACGTCAATTATCCGCAGTACATCCCTTCCGGTCAGGGCGTGACAAACACCTACCGCATCTTTGAAACCCTGCACGGCAAGGCGTTCGGCTGGCGCATGCATGCTTCGGTCGGGTATATGTATGATGAATTGACGCAGACGCTGTATGGCGCCGTGCTGCCGTCGGTGGCGAATCAGTACGCTACTAGCGGCGTCAACTTCGCGACGCTCAATAACCAGCAACTCAGTGCGCTGTTCCCGGCGGAAAAGGCCACGGACAGCAACAAAATGACCGTTGTTGATGTTCATGGTTCGCGCAACCTGATGCAGCTGCCGGGTGGTCCGTTGGCTCTCGCGCTCGGCGCGGGCTATTACCACCTGAACAAATACTCGCCGGCGCCGCTCACCGTGGCCGAGGGTCTGCAGGCAGGGAACAATGCTTACGTCGAGGGCATCCAGACCAACTACAACGCGTATGCTGAACTCGAGGGTAAGCCCATCAAGCACCTCTCGCTCGACGTGGCGTACCGTTTCGATCACTTCAATACTTACGGTCATTCGCTCACGCCGAAGTACTCGATCAAGTATCACCCGCTCAAGTGGCTGACTCTGCGCGGAACCTACACCAAGGGCTTCCGGGCGCCAAACCCCGCCGAAGCGGGCACTTCTGGTGCTCTGTTCTACGGATACCCTGAGTACGACAGCACGCTATGCCCGGGTGGAAGTGGCAGTGCGCCTGGCGTGTTCCCAAGTCAGTGCGGTAGTGTCATCGGTCTGCAGATTGCCAATCCCAAGCTGAAGCCTGTGACCTCGCATAGCTATGACTTCGGCTTCATTCTCCAGCCGGCGCACAATGTGGACTTCTCGGCCGACTATTGGGACATTACGGTCAGCCAGGACATCCAGTCTGGCACGAACCTGTTGTTCCTCGGGGCCTTGAGCACAGCGCAAATCGCGGCCGATTACCCGCTCGTACGCGGACCGGCAGTGACCTTGCCCTGTAATCCCGGCACGAGTTCCACGGGCTTCGTGTGCCCCGCAAGCGGTTCCGCGGTTACGCCCGTTGGACCGGTGGCCTATCAGCCGATTGGCTACTACAACGCAACGACCACGTCAGTCAATGGACTCGATCTGAGTTTCCGCACCGACATGCGTCTTGGCCGGTTCGGTTCGGTGGAGTTCAAACTCAACGAGTCGCACACCTTCCACTACGATTTCGGTGCAGCGGGTAACACGTACGATCTGGCGGGCACCCATGGGCCGACCATCGTATCGGGCGATACCGGCAATCCGAAGGACCGTGCCAGAGCGTCTCTGACGTGGCGCTACCGGGCCTTGCGGCTGTCGCTGTCGGCGAACTACACCGGACATTTCAATCTCCTCGATCCGACGCTCGGCATCCCCACCTGCGCAGCCGGTCTGCCGAACAGCGGGCACTTCCCGTTCTCGCTTACCGCAGTGCCGAATGGGTTGCAGGGGTATTGCGAAGTCAGTCATTTCACGTACTACAATCTGTACGCCAAGTACTGGTTTAACAGCAGGCTGAATGCACACCTGTCCGTCGTGAATCTGTTCAACTCGGCGCCTCCGGTCGATTTGCAGACCTACGGTGCCGGTGCGGCGGCTTATAGCACGCTTGACCAGGTGGGTGCTGTCGGAACGATGATCATGATGGGTGTCCACTACAACTTCGAATAGCGTTTAGTAAAATCTAGTTCTGCTAGAGGACCGGCGCGGCAGAATCTGCCGCGCCGGTTTTTTTGTGCGCCCGGCACGGGCTCACTCTTGCGGGTGCAAGTCCCGCCGCGAACTGGTCACGGCGAGCGAAGCGAAACGCAACTGCGGGAGTGCGACCGACCGTGGGGAGGAAGCGTGTAGCGAAACTGCGACCTGATGGACAAGAACCGGATAGAAGGCACCGCCGAGCAGGGCGAACGGGCAGAAAACCGCAAAGCGCTCGTGATCAAGGCTCAGGCGGTGTAAATCCGTAAGCATGCGACCATCACACCTTGACGGTGTGCTGTATTCAGACCCGGAGACGTCGCCGGGGGATCAGGTGCGCGGCTGCCAGTGATGTGGCAGTAATTCATCGAGCTGGCTCGCCGGCTGCGTCGGTAGGCGCTCCAGGACGTCTGCTAGATAGCGGTACGAGTCGTGCCCGTTCAGCTTGGCCGACTGGATCAGGCTCATGATGACGGCTGCTCGCTTGCCGGCACGCAGCGAGCCAGCGAACAGCCAGTTCGAGCGGCCGAGCGCCACCGGGCGGATGCGGTTTCCCAGCCAGTTGTTGTCGATCGGCAGGTTGCCGTCGTCCATGTAGCGTATCAGCGCCTTCCAGCGCTTGAGACTGCAATCGATTGCCTTTGCGCTCGCCGAGCCGTCGGGCACTTTCAGGCGATGAACGACGAGCCACTCGTGCAAGACATCAGCGCCCGGTCGGGCGCGCTCCTGGCGCAACCGCGCGCGGCCGATTGCATCGAGGTTATGCTCGCGTGCCTCGCGCTCGACTTTGTAGAGTTTCCCGAACAGGTCCAGCGCTTCGGCAGCGAGTGCACTGCGATGGTTGGTGTAGAGTTCATCGAACTTGCGCCGGGCGTGCTGCTTATGCCGAGCGTGGGATACTAATCAGTTCATAAGTATGTGCACCTCGTGATGATATGGTGATATCCTTGCAGGATGACGCGACAAGATGCCCGCAAGCTCGATCACGCGACTTTGGAGGCGATCCGTATCCGAGCGGTCCAAC
>JAKCEJ010000187.1 GCA_021838065.1 Pseudomonadota bacterium | reverse complement strand
CGAGGGCGGCTGGCATTATCCCTCCGACACCCTCTTCGGCATGGCGCTCGGCAATTTCTGCGCCGATTTCTTCACCAACACCTTCATGGGCTTCAATCGAAGCCCAGGCCAGAGCATCGCATTCTCGCCGCTGCCGGGTGGCGGGCTGCTGACCTTCTCCGTGGCGTTCGGTCAGGGACGCTAGGCCCTCGAGCGTCCCTCACTCGTAGCGCAGCGCCTCGATCGGGTTCAGCGCCGCGGCCTTGCGCGCCGGGTAATAGCCGAAGAACACGCCCACCACCGCGGAGAACACGAACCCGCCGAGCGCGGCCGTGAGCGACAGCGCGATCGGCCAACCGGCGACTGCTGAAACCAGCTCCGAGGCTGCGACTCCGACGAGTATGCCGGCCGTCCCGCCCGCGGCGCTGAGAAAGACCGACTCGGCGAGAAACTGCAGCATGACGTGCGCGCGCCGGGCACCGAGCGCCATGCGCAGACCGATCTCGCGCGTCCGCTCGGTCACCGAGACAAGCAGAATGTTCATGATGCCGATGCCGCCGACCAACAGCGAGATCGAGGCGACCGTGGCCAGAAGCAGCGCCATCACGTGGCTGCTGCCCTCGGCCGCGGTGGCGATCTGGCTGAGATTGCGCACACTGAAATCGTCCGTGTCGCCCGCGCGGATGTTGTGACGGCGGCGCAGCGGCGCGGTCACCTCCTGCATCGCCCGCTGCACGAGATCGGCAGCGGCAGCCTGCACGTAGATCACGTTCACGTAGCCGGTCAGGCGCGGCTGCATGCCGAAGGGATTGGGCGGCGGCAGGTAGGTCGTGCCGGCGTTCGGTGCCTCGGTTTGAGTCGGGGCCGCGACACCGAGCACGCGCCGCTCGGCGGTCGTGAAGGGGATCACCACCAGATCGTCCTGATCCTGGCCCATCGGCGACTGGCCTTTCGACTGATACAGGCCGATGACTTTGACCGGCACGCCCTTGATCAGGATCGTGGCGCCGACCGGGTTTTCGTACGGCTGGAACAGTTCGCGATAGACGGTCTGTCCGATGTCCGCCACCAGCGCCGCAGAGTTCACGTCGGCGGCAGTGAAGGCGCGCCCCGAAGCGATGTGCCAGTTGGTGATGGCGGCGTAGTTGGCGCTGGTGCCGAGGATCGCAGTGCTCCAGTTCTGGTTGCGGTATTGCACCTGCGCGCTCTGGCGGATCATATAGCCGACCCGGGCCACCGCAGGATCGTCGCGCCGCAGCGCAGTCGCATCGGTGACCGTGAGCGTCGAGGCACTGCCGAATCCGGCCCGCACCCCCCCGGCGGTCCTGGCGCCGGGCAGCACGACCAGCATGTTGGTGCCGAGGTTCTGGATCAGCTCGCTCACCGCCCGATTGGCGCCCTGCCCCACCGCCACCATGGCGATCAATGCGGCAACACCGATCAACACGCCGAGCGTGGTCAGACCGGAGCGCATCTTGTTGCGGCCGATCGCCTGTATGGCGCTGCCGACGATCATGCGCGCGAACGGCAGCGTGCGGCCCCGAGCCTGTTGCGGCTGCGTTTCCGGCACGGGAGCCGGCCTCGGCGCTGCCAACGGGACGCGGCGCTCATCGGCGACGACCCGGCCATCGCGCATGGTGATCACCCGGTCGGTATAGGCCGCGATGTCGGGCTCGTGGGTCACCACGACGACGGTCACATGCCGTTCACGGTTGAGTCTGACGAGAATCGCCATGACCTCGTGGGAGCTGCGCGTATCGAGGTTGCCGGTCGGCTCATCCGCCAGCACGACGGCGGGGGAGTTGATGAGCGCGCGGGCGATCGCCACCCGCTGCTGCTCGCCGCCCGAGAGCTGCGCGGGGGTATTGCGCTCCCGGCCGCCGAGCCCGACCTGATTGAGGGCTTGGCGCGCGCGCTGCGTGCGCTCCGCGGCGCTCGCCGCGCCGCGCGGATCGTAGTAAAGGGGCAGCGACACGTTATCGAGCGCGCTGGTCCTCGCCAAGAGATTGAAGCTCTGGAACACGAAGCCCAGGCGCTCGCTGCGCACCCGAGCAAGCTCCGTTTCCCCGAGCGCGGCGACCTCGGCACCCTCCAGCCGGTACGTTCCGCTGCTCGGGCGGTCGAGACAGCCGAGCACGGCCATCAGGGTCGACTTCCCCGATCCGGATGCGCCCATGATCGCGACCAGCTCGCCGCGCTCGATCGTCAGGCTCACACCGGCGAGCGCCACGACCTCGACGTCGCCCGCGCGGTACACCCGCCGCAGATCCCGAGTCTCGATGACCGGACCGTTGACCACGTGCCATCCCGGCCGTTACAGGAATGGGGATCGGCGCTGCGGGGCGCTCGCCGGCCCGCTCTGCGCGCCATCGCTCGATCGCTCACCGACGATCACCGGCTCACCGACCCGCAGTGCGCCGGACTTGATCTGTGCATAGACGTCATCGGTGGCGCCGGTCGTCACGGCGACGGCGACCGGGCGCCCGTCGCGCAGCGCCCAAACTTCTTGCGCGACCGATCGCCTCTCGGTGGGCTTGGGCACGGATTGCGGCCAAAAGCGCAGCGCTTCGACCGGAACACGCAGTGCATCGGGTATGTCCGTGGTCACGATACGCACATCGGCGGTCATGCCGGGCTTGAGCAGCAGCTGCGGATTGTCCGCGCTCACCACGACGTCGTACGTCACGACGTTCTGAACGGTCTGCGGCGACTGCCGTACTTGGGTGACCCGGCCCTGGAAGACATGCGCCGGAAAGGCCTCGACCGTGAAGGTCGCGGCGTCTCCGGCCTTGACCTGACCGATATCGGACTCGCTGACGTTGGTATCGACCTGCATCTGCGTCAGATTGGTCGCGATGAGAAACAGCGTCGGCGTCTGAAAGCTGGCGGCGACAGTCTGCCCCTGGGTGACATTGCGTGTCACCACGATGCCGTCGACCGGTGAAGTGATGCGGGTATAGCCGAGATTGACCTCGGCGGCCTGCAGGTCGGCCTGGCGCTGCTTGATCGTCGCCTGATCCAGATTGACCTGCGCCCGGGCCTGCCCATAGGCGCTGTGAGCGGAATCGGCGGCATCCTGGGACGTCAGACCGTCCGCGAGCAGCCGCGTCTGCCGCTGCGCGGTCGCGCTGGCGTAGGCGAGGCTCGCCTCATCCTTGACAAGCTGCGCGCGGGCGGCAGCCAGCGCGGCCCGGCCCTGATCGACGACCACCTGGTAGGGGCGTGGATCGATGCGGGCGCACAGCTGACCGGCCTTGACGCGGGTGTTGTAGTCGCAGTAGAGCTCCTGAATCACCCCGGAGACGTAGGTTCCAACCTGAATGGTGACGACGGGATTGACGCTGCCGCTCGCGGTGACGTACGGCGCGACGCGCCCCCGGCTCACTGCGGCGGTCACGTAGGTGATGCGGGCGGTGGGCTTGAGGTAGTCCCATAGTCCAAGCGGCACCGCAGTGATGAGGACGATCGCGACCACGACACGCAGCACCCAACGCCGGCCGCGCGCTTGGCTGCGTGGGGCTGGCGGCCCGGGAGCGGTGTTCGGCGCCTCGGGCGCCGACGCTGGGTGGTCTGACGTCGTGGGTGTATCCATGGGATTTCCGGCCCGGATTTCAACACTAAGGCGGGCGAGACCCTGCGGGAAGACGCATTTGTGCGTATGGGCATCCGGGGCGGCCCAGCTCGCGCCCGCGGGGCCGGAGTGTCGCGGCCGCGACGGATGCGTTCAGGCTGTTAACAGGCTGTAAAGCTCGTCTTCCTGCGCGAAATGCAGAGTGAGAATCGCGTGCAGGCCGTAGAGCAGCCGGTGAATGTCGCGCAAATCCTCCGCGGCAGGACCCGCAGGCGGCAGCTGCGCCACTCGGCGCGCAAACAGCCGGCTGAGACGGCGGATCTCGCCGTGGGTGTGGATCAGTGGTCCGGTTGGATTTTCACCGGCGAGCATGTTCTCCAGGATGGGATAAACGGTCTGCTGCTCGTCGTTCTCATGCGGCAGCAGCTCCTCCTCGAGCATGCGCGCGGCCTGCTCGAGCCGGGCGCGGGCCTCGGCCGGCGGCAGGGTATCGATGCGCACGGCGAGCTCGGCGAGCTCACTCACCCTGGGGCGCAGCGAGCGGTGGGTCGTATCCAGCGACTGCGCGAGACGCCTGGCCTCCGTGCTGCTCGCCACGCCGCTGACTCGGCCGGTCAGCGCGCGCAACGCATTGAGGATGACGAGCACATCGATGCCTTCCTGCAGCAGGGCTCCGCTGATCGGGGGGATGAAACCGGCCGCGGCAAATCCCATCGCGATGACCGACAGACCCATGCCCACCCACACGCTCTGCAATGCGATGCGACGGGTGCGCTGAGCGATCTGCACGGCGCGAACGACCCCCTCAAACCGATCCGAGGTGAGCACGATGTCGGCCGCTTCGGAGGCAGCGGTTGCCCCTCGCCCCCCCATGGCGATTCCGACGTCAGCGAGCGCCAGCGCGGGCGCATCGTTGATGCCGTCCCCAACCATCGCCGTGATCCCTTCCCGGCGGGCCGCACGTACGACGTCGACCTTGTCCTCCGGGGCACGCTCCGCGAACAACCGATCGATCCCGAGCGCATCGGCGACCAGTTCGGCAACATCGGGATGATCGCCGGTGACCAGATGGATGCGCCGTATGCCGTAGCGCCGCAGAGAGCGCAATACGCGCGGGGCCTCCGGCCGAATGTGATCCTGCAGCAGCAGCGCGCCGGCGAGCGTGCCGTCAATAGCGACGAACACGCACGATGACCCATCGGCGGCTGCCCGCAGCTCGACCGAGCGGACCGCCACGGTGCGTGCGGTGTCCGGCACCACGAAGTCGTGCTGGCCAACCGCGACGCGGTGACCATCAACGGTGCCGCTGATGCCTGCGCCCATCTGTTCGTGGACGCCCTCGGGAAACGCGAGCTGCAGGCGGCGAGCACGCGCTTCAGCGAGAATCGCGGGTGCGAACGGATGAACCGAGAGCTGCTCGAGCGCCCCCGCCTGGCGCAGCAGTTCTTCGGCGCTGAGCGCACCGAGAGGCTCCACCGCAACGACGATGGGCCGCGCGGCAGTTACGGTCCCGGTCTTGTCGAGCAGCACGACTTGACACCGCGCCAACGTCTCGAGCGGCGCCCCGCCCTTCATGATGATGCCGCTGCGCGCAGCGCGGGAGACTCCGGCCATGATCGCCGCAGGCACAGCAAGAATTAGCGGGCATGGCGTAGCAACCACCAAGACAGCGAGCGCCCGCTCGGCATCTCCTCCGGCCAGCCACGCTACGGCCGCAAGCACGAGCGTGGCGGCGAGGAACGCCAGTGCATAGCGGTCCGCCAGTCGAGCAAAGGGGGCCTTCGACTGCTCCGCAGCCTGCACCAGGCGGATGATGCCGGCGTAGGTGCTGTCAGCAGCAGCGGCGGTCACGCGCAGCTCGAACGGCCCCCCGGCGTTGGCTCCGCCACTGCGCAGCGGCGCACCGGCCTCGAGCTTGACTGGACGGGACTCGCCCGTGAGTGAGGATTCGTCGACGACGGCACCCGGTGCGCCGACGATGCCATCGACCGGCACCACCTCGCCGGGCTTGACCATCAGCACATCCCCGATGCGCACGTCCTGCACGGCGACGTCCGCGTAGTGATCCGCGCTGCCGCGGTGGGCGATTCGCGGCGCGCGGCTGATCAGACTGCTCAGCTCCCGCCGCGCGCGCGCGATAGCGTACTGCTCTAGCGCCATGCCACTGGCGAGCATCACCGCGATGATGGCGCCCGCGAGGTACTGACCGAGCACCAGGGCGCCGATCATCGCCAACAGCGCGATGATATCGACGCCAATTTCGCCCTTGAGCAGATCCCGCGCGGTGTTGTACGCAGTGACGGCAATCACGGTGCCCGTCAGGACGACGAGCACGATTCGGCTCAGGACGGGGGCGCCAAGGGCCGCCGCCACACCCGCAGCAGCGAGAGCGGCCAACACCGCCCCGAGCAGCGCGAACTGCCGGAACGGCGTGGACCGCAAGAACGCAGTGTCGGCGGGCCGGCTCAAGTGGCTCGCGATCGGGTCAGCGCTCCGCGATCAGCCGGGTGGCGGCCCACCCGGACGGTGTTCGCGCTCGCGCCGCTGCTGCTCTTCCTTGCGCTGCTGCTGCTGTGGTTGATTGCGGCGCTGCTGTTCCTGGTAACGCTGTTGTTGCTGCTGCTGGTAGCGCTGCGGCGGCGGCGGCTGGTTGCGG
>JAKCEJ010000186.1 GCA_021838065.1 Pseudomonadota bacterium | reverse complement strand
ACTACGGTGACACAGGGGGGTCTGCCGGAAGGCCTCTACGCTCGCCTGCCTTGCAGGGCCTGCGCCTGAAACGCTTTGTAGTCCGTGGGTGACGATCTGACACGGGAACAGGTGGGTTGAGTCCGTCGTGAGTCCCCAATTGGCGGATGCGATCCAGGGGACCCGGATTCTGGGCGTAAGCCTTTGATTTATTGGTCGGGGTGACAGGATTTGAACCTGCGACACCTACGTCCCGAACGTAGTGCTCTACCAGGCTGAGCTACACCCCGATCTGGCGGTCCCGGGCCCTCGGGCGGGGCCGAAGCCGGCACGCGAGGCAGGGTCGCGAAGTGTACTGAAGCAGGGCGGTTGCTTCAATGGCGATGCGCACGAAGGGTCCTTCCGGACCGGGCCTGCGCTTCGCGGTATGCTTTGCGCCATAAGAATGAACAGAGGGAAGGGGGCGCGATGGCGAGCCCGATCAGCGTGGAACGTCGGGTACGTCTCTGGGGTGTCTGCGCGCTGGTGCTCGGGGGCTTGGCCGGCCCGCCGGCGCATGCGGACCTCTACGGGGCACTGAAGTCGTTCAAGCAGCACGACTACGCTGCAGCTTTCAAGGAATTTCACGCGCTGGCCAAGCTCGGCCAGCCCTTCTCGCAGCTCGATGTCGCATACCTGTACGTGACGGGAGAGGGCACGGCGGTCAACGCCGCGCGCGCCTATGCCTGGGCGCAGCTCGCGGCGGAAAATGGAGAGGCGGCCGCGAAGAAACTGGCCGGGCAGCTGCAGCCCTTGCTGAGCCCCGCGGACCGGCGTGCCGCCGCGCAGATCATCGCACGCTACAACCGCGCGGCGCTGCGCCGGCGTCTGCTCCCGGTCGCGGTCGGCAGTTGTGGCGGCTCCCATTCTGCGCAGCGGGCCGCCTCATGCCCCTTCGTCATCCATGCGAATCCGGCCTGCAACGCGGTGAACTACGACCAGTACGCGTATCCGGCCATGGAGGGAATCTTCGAGAACATGCAGAGTCAGGTGGTCGTGCAGTTCACGCTGATGCCCGACGGCACGGCGCGCCTGCCGCGCGTGGTATTCGGGCTGCCCGAGCCCGGCTTTCGCTCGGCGGTGCGCACCAGCATCCTGCGCTCGAAATTTCATCGTCTGCCGCCCGGTGTCCAGTCCGTGCAGTGCGACCTCGACGTCAGTTTCGTCGAGCGGGATATCGAGGATCTGTCCGCCTATCGGCGCCTGGACCGCAATCTGCTCAGGATGCGCCTCGGCGCTCGGCAGGGTAATCCCACCGCCGAGGCGACCTACGGGACGCTGCTCGCGGGCTTGCCGCAGGTCGGCCGCTGGCGCGGCCGCAATTTCCTCAAGTGGCTGGTCAAGGCCGCTCAAGCCGGCGTTCCGTATGCGCAATATGAAGTCGGGGAGAGCCTGATGGCGGGCTGGGGGTGCCGGCCGGATAAGGCGAAGAGCCTGCGCTGGCTGCGCCTCGCCGCCGCCCAGCACGAGCCGCACGCCGAGGCTGCGCTCGCCGCCCGATTGCTGCGCGGCGAGCCCGGGCCGGCGGCGATGGAGCAGGCGCGCCACTGGCTTGCAGGGGCTGCGGCGAGTCACGACAAGGCCGCCGCGGTGTACCTCTCGGCATTGCTCGCCGCCGCGCCCCAGAACGGGCTTCGTGACCCCGCGCGCGCGCTGCGCCTGGAAAGAGAGGCGTTCGAGCATGTCGGCGTGGATCCCACCGGCTACGAGATCCGTGCCGCCGCCTACGCCGCGGAAGGTCACTTCAAGCGCGCGGCGCGCCTCGAGCGCCGGGCGATTGCCCATGCGCGCGCGCTCGGCTGGTCTCTTGCGCCGCTGCAGTCGCGCCTCAGGCGCTATCGGGCCGGGAAGCCCTGGTTCGGCAATCTGCTCGATTTCGGGGTGCCGGCGAGCGAGCGGCCCATCCCGCCGTGCCGGGAAGGAAAGTGCCTAAGTGGTGTGCCCGACGGCGAAATGGGCGAGGGCCGCGAGGCCTCGCTTGTAGGGCGTGTCGGGCAGGGCCTTCAGCGATTCCAGCGCATGGTCGGCCGCGTCCTGGGCCAGGCGGGCCGCATAGTCGAGCCCGCCGGTCGACTCGATCGCCTCGATGATGGGATCGAGCTCCGCGCCGCCCTGCTCGATGGCCTGGCGGATGACCGCGCGCTGGGACTCGGTGCCCCGGCGTAGCGCGTGAATGAGCGGCAGCGTCGGCTTGCCCTCGGCCAGGTCATCCCCCAGGTTCTTGCCCCGCTCGGCGGGGTTGGAGCGGTAGTCAAGCACGTCATCGACCAGCTGGTAGGCCGTGCCGAGGTGGCGGCCGTAGGCGGCGAGCGCCTGGCGCAGCGGCCGCGGTCCGCCGGCGAGCACCGCGGCCACTTCGGCCCCGGCCTCGAACAGCTTGGCCGTCTTGCGGTAGATCACCTCGAGATAACGCTGCTCGCTGGTGTCCGGATCGTGCGCGTTCATCAGCTGCATCACCTCGCCCTCGGCGATCACGTTGGTCGCCTCGGCCATGATCTCCATCACCGGCTGGGAGGTGAGCGAGGCCATCATCTGGAAAGCGCGCGAGTACACGAAATCCCCGACCAGCACGCTCGCCTGATTACCGAAGACCTCATTGGCCGTGTAGCGCCCGCGGCGCAGCGAGGAGCCGTCGACCACGTCATCGTGCAGCAGCGTGGCCGTGTGGATGAATTCGATGAACGCCGCCGCCTCGATGTGCGCGGGCCGGTGGCCGCAGGCGCGCCCCGCGAGCACCACCAGCAGCGGCCGCAGCCGCTTGCCGCCGCCCGCGATGATGTGCTCTGCGACCTGGTCTACGAGCGGTACTGCGCTCTTGAGGCGCTGGCGGATGGCATCGTCAACGGCGGCCAGATCGGCCTCGACCAGGGCTCGTATTTCTTCAAGGGTCATTAGTGGGCGACTTTCGATACAGCCGCGCATCGTAGCTGACCGGGAGGTGCGCCGCACGCCGAAGCGCGGGAAAATAAATGCCCGCCAGCGCTCCGGGCGGCGGCGGACGGCGCTCCTGCGCTCGCTCTCGCGCGGGCTGCGCACCGGCGTTTGACCGGGGCGGGGCGCCCCAGTAGAATGCCCGCCCTTTCGTCAAGTCCCTCGTTCCGGTTCAACAGCTTATGTACGCAGTGATCGCCACCGGTGGAAAGCAGTATCGCGTGACCCAGGACGGGGTGCTGCGCATCGAAAAACTGGACGCCGAGCCCGGCGCCACGGTCGAGTTCGACCGGGTGCTGCTCATCGGCGAGGGCGCCGAGGTCACACTCGGCAAGCCGCTCGTTGCGGGCGGCAAGGTGACCGCCACCGTGGTGCGCCACGGCAAGGGCCGCAAGGTCTCGGTGGTCAAGTTCAAGCGGCGCGCGCATTACCTGCGCCAGAAGACGCACCGTCAGCCCTTCACCGAGGTGAAGGTGACGGCGATCAGCGCGGGTTGACGCGCACCCATTCGACCGGAAGACCGCACACATGGCACACAAAAAGGCAGGCGGCAGCACCAAGAACGGCCGCGACTCCCATTCCAAACGTCTGGGCGTGAAGCGCTTCGGCGGCGAGCACGTGCTGGCCGGCAACATCCTCGTGCGCCAGCGCGGCACGCACATGCGCGCCGGCGCCAACGTCGGCATCGGCACCGATCACACGCTGTTTGCCAAGGTGACCGGCACCGTGCAGTTTCAGCGCAAGGGGCTCGAGCAGCGCACCTACGTGAACGTGCTGCCCGCGGCGGCGCAGGCCTGAGCCTCAGCGCCCCTCGCCGCGGCGAATCGCTGAATACCCCGGCCCTCGCGCCGGGGTTTTCGTCTCGGGATCATACCCATGAAATTCGTTGACGAGGCGCGCCTGCGGGTGCAGGCCGGCAACGGCGGGCGCGGCAGCACCAGTTTCCGCCGCGAGAAATTCGTCCCCTTCGGCGGGCCGGACGGCGGTGATGGCGGCCACGGCGGCAGCGTCTTTCTGCGCGCCGCGGCGGGCATCAACACGCTGGTGGATTTTCGCATCGAGCGCATCTGGCGCGCCGAGCACGGCGAGCCCGGCTCGAGCAACGACTGCACCGGGCGCAGCGGGGAGGACCTCTACATCCCGGTTCCCATCGGCACCGTGGTGCGCGATGCCGAGACCGGCGAGACGCTCGGGGACCTCTCGCGCGAGGGCGATGAGCTCGCCGTGGCGCGGGGCGGCAAGGGCGGCTGGGGCAATCAGCGCTTCAAGTCGAGCACCAACCGCGCGCCCCGCCAGTTCGGACCGGGGCTGCCGGGCGAGAAGCGCACCTTGGAGCTCGAGCTCAAAGTGCTCGCCGACGTCGGCCTGCTCGGTCAGCCCAATGCCGGCAAATCCACCCTGATCCGGGCCGTCTCGGCCGCCCGGCCGAAAGTCGCCGACTATCCCTTCACGACGCTGCAGCCGCACCTCGGCGTGGTCGCCGTCGGCGAGCATCGCAGCTTCGTCATGGCCGACATTCCGGGCCTGATCGAAGGGGCGGCGGAAGGCGCGGGGCTCGGGATCCGCTTCCTGAAGCACCTGCAGCGCACCCGACTGCTGCTGCACGTGCTCGACATCGCACCGCCCGATCCCGAGACCGACCCGGTCGCGCAGGCGCGCACCATCGTCGCGGAGCTGAAGAAATTCAGTCCCGAGCTCGCGGCGAGGCCGCGCTGGCTGGTGCTCAACAAGTCCGATCTGTTCACGGACGAGGACGGTGAGCGGCGTGCGCGCGAGATCGTGCGGCGGCTGCGCTATCGCGGCCCGCGGTTTTTGATCTCCGCGGCCACCGGCCGCGGCACGCGGGAGCTGTGCGAGGCGGTTATGCGCTTTTTGGAGGAACAGGCCGCTGCGGCGCGCGCAGCCGAATCTGCTCCAGGAGATAGCGGCGCCGGGCAGCCGGCTTGAGCTTCAGCGCAACCGGCGTAGGGGGCGGGACGAGGAGGGTCGTGCGCGGCTTGACGCTGACGTCCACGGTGCGCCTCTCAATGCATCGCGCGGATGCGAGCGGCCAGATGGCTCTTGTGCCGGGCCGCCTTGTTGCGGTGGATGATCCGCTTGTTGACCAGGGTATCGATGACCGGCACGGCCGCCTGGTAGGTCGCCTGAGCGGCAGCCTTGTCGCCGCCGGTGATGGCGGCGCTTACGTTACGTACGGCCGAGCGCATCCGCGTGCGCAGCGCAACGTTGCGCGCACGATGTTTTTCAGCTTGGCGGGCCGCCTTTTCGGCGGACTTCGTGTTGGCCACAAATGCTCCGTATCACTGGGTCCCCGTCGCGGGGGGCCGATAGTCTGCTTACCCCCGGTGGCGTTGTCAACGCCCGCCCCCGGGTGTGCGCGGGCGCCGACAGCGGAGCGTCTGCCGCGGCGGACACGAAATCCTGTATTCTTAAACTCTTTTGTGTGGCAGTGACGGCTCGGGCGGCCGATGGAGCTGATTCGCGGACTCAATGGCTTGAGCGAGGCCCGGCGGGGCTGCGTCGTCACCATCGGGACCTTCGACGGGATTCACCTCGGTCACCAGGCGCTGCTTGAGTGCCTGGCGGGGCACGCGCGGCAGCTCGCGCGCGCCTCGATGGTGCTCACCTTCGAGCCGATGCCGCGCGAGTACTTCGCGCCGACGGACTGCCCGGCGCGCCTGACCACGTTCCGCGAGCGCTGGAAGGTGTTCGAGCGGCACGGCGTTGAGGTGCTGTGGCTGCTGCGCTTCGCCGAGCCGCTGCGCTGCCTCTCCGGCGAGGCGTTCGCGGCGCTGCTCGCGCACCAGCTGCGCGCGCCCCTGGTCGTGGTCGGGCACGACTTTCGCTTCGGGCGCAACGGCGAGGCGACCGCCGAGACGCTGTGCGCGGCTGGGCGCCGGCTGGGATTCGCCACCGAAGTGGTGGCGCCGGTGACGCTCGACGGCGAGCGCGTGAGCAGCAGCGCGGTGCGCGAGGCGCTCGCGGGTGGGCAGTTTGCGCGCGCCGAGCGGCTGCTGGGGCGGCCCTTCAGCATGAGCGGGCGGGTGGTCGACGGGCAGCGGCTCGGCCGGCGCCTC
Source organism: Pseudomonadota bacterium (assembly GCA_021838065.1). Taxonomy (GTDB): domain Bacteria; phylum Pseudomonadota; class Gammaproteobacteria; order Steroidobacterales; family Steroidobacteraceae; genus 13-2-20CM-66-19. The sequence goes on along the minus strand of JAKCEJ010000186.1, from coordinate 185 downwards.
GGCTACCCGACCGCGAACCTGCGTCTCGAGCGGCGGCGCTCGCCGCTCGAGGGCATCTTCGCCGTGCGGGTGCACGGCATCGCCGCCGAGCCGCTGCCGGCGGTGGCGAGCCTCGGCCGGCGGCCGACCGTCGGCGGCGGGCCGATGCTGCTCGAGGTGCACGTGTTCGATTTTTCCGCCGACCT
>JAKCEJ010000185.1 GCA_021838065.1 Pseudomonadota bacterium | reverse complement strand
CATCGTCGGTCACAACGACGAGGGCATCGGCTCGTACGTGCGCCGCGCGGGGCACAGGCAGACCCTGCTCGCTGGGCCGCTGGTGATGGCCGACGCCAAGCCCGCCGAGTGGCTCGAGCCGATCATCGTCGACGTGCGCCGCAAGCAGGTGCGCAGCATCGAGGAGCATCCGGCCGGCGAGCGCCCCTACCGCATCGAGCGCGCCAAGGCCACCGACGTGAATTTCCACGTCATCGGCACTCCGCCCGGACGCGCTCTGGCGAGCCCGGATGCCGGCAACGCGGTGGCGAGCGCCTTGTCGAATCTCACGCTGAGCGATGTGCGCAAGGCGGCCCCGGCACCGAAGGGCGTGCGTTTCTCGAGCGCGCAGTTCACGACGTTCGATGGCCTCACCGTCGCGCTGAGCGGCTATCATGCCGCGAAGACGGGTCCGCACTACATCGAGCTCGGCGCACACGCCGCTGGACCGAAAGCCGCCGCCGCCGCCGCGAGGATCAACGCGCGCGTGCACGGCTGGCAATACCGCGTCCCGGGCTACACCTTCAAGCAGATCTTCCAGCCGCTCTCGGGGCTGCTCAAGCCGCTGCCGAAGCCTCATCCGCCGGCGCGGCGATAACCTGCCGCCTGAGCAGTCCTCAGCGGGCGCTCGCAAACAGCAGCATCGTCACGGTGGCGAACAGCACCGTCGGCAGCCACGCCAAGATCACCGGATTGAGGTGAAAGACGATGGTGCCGCTCTCGATGAGCCGCTGCAGCAGGAAGAAGGCGATGCCGATGCCGAGCCCGAGCATGGTACGCGCTCCCGCGCCCGCCGAGCGCATCGAGCCGAGCACCAGCGGCACGGCGAGCAGCACCGAGAAGACGATGGCCACGGTGCGCGCGATGCGCGACCAGAAGGCGAACACGTACTGGCTGGCGTCGATGGAGTTGGCCCGGTAATAGCCGATCAGCTGCCACAGCGATCGCAGGGTCATCTGTGCCGGATCCTGCACGGCGAAGCCGAGGAAGCTCGCCGAGATGTTCGAATGCAGCACCTTCGGCCCGCTCGGGCGCACGGTGACGCGATCCCCCGCGAAGTGCGAGGCGGTGTAGTTATCGAGCAGCCAGCGGTCACCGCCTGCGGCGGTGGCGCGCGTGGCGTGCCCGATGGCAAGCAGCTGATGCGTCGGGGACAGCTCGAACACCTGCATGCCGCCGAAGCGCCGCGAGCCCGACTGGCGCGAGACGTTCAGGATCAGATCGCCGTCGCGCGCCCATGCGCCCGTACCGCCGCCGAAGCTGATGGTGTTGTACTGGCTGAAGGCGCGCTGCTGGCTGGCCGCCTCCTGCAGCTGCGGCGCCACGAACTCCCCGACCACCGCCTCGGCGGCGATCAGGATCAGCGCGGCGATGAGCGCCGCCCCCGCCAGGCGCCCCACCGACATCCCGGTGGCGCGGATCACGGTGATCTCGCTCCCGCGAGCCAGCGCGCCGAGCCCGATCAGCGAGCCGATCACCGTCGTGATCGGCAGCAGCTGGTAGGCCTGCTCGGGCACGTTGAGCAGGGTGAACCATAGAGCATCGAGCAGCGTGTAATGCCCGACGCCGATGTTGCCCTGCTGGCTGATGAAGGCGAACAGTCCGCCGAGCACCACGAACACGGCGAGCACCAGAAGCACCGCGCCGAGAATGGCGCGCACGATGTAGCGGTCGAGAATGCTCATGCGCGCACCAATCGGTAGCGCACGCGCTGCGCCACCGCCGGGCCGCGCACGATCGCGACCGCGAGCAGAATCACGACCGCGTGCACCCACCACAATCCCAGCGCCACCGGGATGGTGCCGTGGCCGAGCCAGGCCTCCCCGGCCGTCAGCAGGTTCAGGTACACCACGTACACCACCAGTGCGAGCCACACGCGCGCATAGCGGCCCTGGCGCGGCCTCAGGCGCGCGAGCGGCAGCGCGACGACGCCGAGCACCAGGCACATCAGCGGCAGCGCGATGCGCCATTGCAGCTTCGCCTGCTGGAGCGGGTCGGCCGAGGCGTAGAGCGCAGCGGTCGGCGCCGCATCGAGATCGGTCACGACCGTGTTCGCGCGCGGCATCGGAATCGGCACGGTGTGTTCGGCGAAGCGCATCATGCGAAACTCGGCGCTGCCGGGCACGCCCTCGAAGCGCTCCCCATGATAAAGCTCGATGGTCTGTGTGCTGCCGTCCGCAGAGACCGTATGGCGCGCCCGGTTGGCGAGGGCCACCTCCACCACCGGCCCGCGAGTCCGTTCGATGAACACGTTGGCGAGGGTGCCGTCAGGGTCCACCCGCTGGGCATAGACCACGGCGCTGCCGCCGCCGAAGGCGCGGAACTGTCCAGGGGCAAGCGGCGCGAACTGCCCGGCGCGGATCGCCTGATCGCGCAGCGTGAGGGCCTGGTAGGTCGCCGCCGGCGCGAGCACCAGGGTGACCGCCGCGAGGGCCGCGGCGACGACCAGACCCAGGCCGATGACCGGACGGTACAGCACCGCCGGGCGCACGCCGCAGGCGAGCGCCGCGGCCATCTCGCTGTCGTGATAGAGCCGCCCGAACGCCCAGACGATCCCGAGCAGCAGCGCCATGGGCGCCACCAGGCTCACGTACTGCAGAAGACCGAGGTAAATCAGCCGCAGGATGACCCCCTGGGGGAACTGGTCCGCCGCGGCCCGCTCGAGCACGGCGGCCACCTCGTAGGTGGTGAGAATAATCAGCAGCACCGCCATCATCAGCAGCCAGGCGCTCAGCACCTCGCGCAAAATGTAGCGTCCGATAGTCTTTCCCACCCGAGGAGCCTGCCCGCCGGAACACCGGCTTGAGTTACACTGCCCGTCCGCGCCCGCGCGCGAGGGCCGTCCCTGCAACGCACAGGTCCGGCGCACTCAACACCGCGCGGTCCGCAGCGGTAGTGAAGATAAAGCAGCGGGTTGCGTAGCTCAATGGGACGCCGCCCATAAAACAGGGTTCACCGGCAGTGGCCGGCATACGGGAGAAGCGGAATGCGTTTCGAGACCTGGAGCACGAGCATCACCACGCTCGGGGTGGATTGCCTGATCGTCGGGGTTTTCGAGGAAAGCGAGCTCACCGCCGCGGCGCGGCGCATCGATCAGGCGGCCGGCGGCCGCCTCGCGACGCTGCTCGGGCGAGGCGACTTCCCGGGCCGCGCCGGCGAAACGCTGCTGCTGACGGATCTGCCGGGTCTCGCCGCCCGGCGCGTGCTGCTGACCGGACTGGGTGCGCGCACGGCCTTCCAGCGCAGGTCCTGGCGCAAGGCCGTCTCGGCCGCCGTCGCGGCGCTCACGCGGACCGGCGTCAAGAGCGCCGCCTTCGCGCTCGAGCGCCCGGACCACGAGGCGCTCGACGATTATTACTACGGCCGGGCCGTGGCCGAGCTCACCGTCGCGGGGCTATATCGCGTCAATGACCTCAAGACCGGCAAGAAGCCCAAGCCCGCCGCCCTGGCCCGGGTGCTCGCCGAAGCATCCTCGCGCACCGCGGCCCGCGAGGTCGCGCGGGGTCTCGCGCACGGCGAGGCGCTCGCGCAGGCCGCGGCGCTGCAGCGCGACCTCGGCAACCTGCCGGGCAACATCTGCACGCCTCGCTACCTGGCCGAACGGGCCCGCCGGCTCGCCCGCGAGCACCGCTCGCTGCGGGTGAGGGTGCTCGATGAGCCGGCCCTGCGGCGCGAGAAGATGGGCTGCCTGCTCGCGGTCGCGCAGGGCAGCAGCGAGCCGCCGCGGCTGATCGTGCTCGAGTACAAGGGCGGCAAGAGCGGTGCGGCGCCGGTGGTGCTCGTGGGCAAGGGCGTCACCTTCGACAGCGGCGGCATCTCGCTGAAGCCCGCCGCCGAGATGGACGAGATGAAGTACGACATGAGCGGCGCGGCCGCCGTGCTCGCGGCCCTGTCCTTCGCCGCCGAGGTGAAACTGCCGCTGCATGTGGTCGGCATCGTCGGGGCGGTGGAGAACATGCCGGACGGCAAGGCCCTCAAGCCCGGCGATATCGTCACCAGCTCCTCGGGGCAGACCGTGGAGATTCTCAACACCGACGCCGAGGGGCGGCTGGTGCTCTGCGATGCGCTGCACTACGCGCGGCGCTTCAAGCCCGCCGCGCTCATCGACATGGCGACCCTCACCGGCGCCTGCGTCATCGCCCTCGGCCACCATCACTCGGCCGCAATCGGCAACGACGAGGCGCTGGTGCGGGAGCTGATCGAGGCCGGGGTGCGCGCCGATGACCGCGCCTGGCCGCTGCCGCTCACCGAGGAGTACGCCGAGCAGCTGAAGAGCAATTTCGCGGACTTCGCCAACATCGGCGGCCGCGACGGCGGGGCCATCACCGCGGCGGCGTTTCTCGGCAAGTTCACCCGCGGCATGCGCTGGGCGCACCTCGACATCGCCGGCACCGCCTGGCAGAGCGGCGCGCACAAGGGCAGCACCGGCCGTCCCACGCCGCTGCTCGCGGACTTCCTGCTGCGGCGCGCCAAGGTGTAGAGGGGCGCATTGCAGGCGGATTTCTACGTTCTCGAGGAGACGGCGCCGGCGGCGCGGCTGAAGGTCGCCTGCCGCATCGCCATGAAGGCGTATCTGGCCGGCCAGCGCGTGCTCGTGTGGCACACCGACCGCGAGGAGCTCGCGCGTTTCGATGAGCTGCTGTGGACCTTTGCCGAGGCGAGCTTCGTGCCGCACGAGTGGCTCGGGGCCGGGAGCGAGGCGCCGGTGCTGCTGAGCGCCGGGGAGCCGCCCGCCGACCGGGTCGGGGTGCTCATCAACCTCGCCGCATCGCCCGAACTGCCGCCGGTCGCCGCCTCGGCCGAGCGCAGCGTCGAGATCATCGCTGCCGAGCCGGCTCAGCGCGAGGCCGGCCGCGCCCGCTTTCGGGCCTATCGGCAGCTCGGCTGCGAGCCGGCGACGCACACGCTGCACGCCCCGTAAGCGCCCTATAATTCCCCCGACCGCCGAGCAACGAGTCCCCGAGGACCATGGATAAAGTCTACGCGCCGCATGAGATCGAGCGGCAGATCTACGAGCGCTGGGAATCCCGCGGCTGGTTCGCCCCGAGCGGCCACGGCGCGCCGTTTTGCATCATGATCCCGCCGCCGAACGTGACCGGCACGCTGCACATGGGCCACGCGTTCAACCACACCCTCATGGACACGCTGACGCGCTATCACCGCATGCGCGGTGACGATGCGCTGTGGCAGCCCGGCACCGATCACGCCGGCATCGCCACGCAGATGGTGGTCGAGCGGCAGCTCGAGGCCGAGGGCGCGCGCCGCGCCGATCTGGGGCGCGAGGCGTTCATTGAGCGCGTGTGGCAGTGGCGGGCCCGCTCCGGCGGCACCATGGCCGCGCAGATGCGCCGCCTCGGCGATTCGGTCGACTGGTCGCGCGAGCGCTTCACCATGGACGAGGGGCTCTCGCGGGCGGTCATCGAAGTCTTCGTCCGGCTGCACGAGGAGGGGCTCATCTACCGCGGCAAGCGCCTGGTCAACTGGGACCCGGTGCTGCTGACGGCACTGTCGGATCTCGAGGTGCAGAACACGGAGGAGAACGGCCATCTGTGGCACCTGCGCTATCCGCTCGAGGACGGCAGCGGTTATGTCGTGGTGGCCACCACCCGTCCCGAGACGCTGCTCGGCGATGCGGCCGTGGCCGTCAATCCTGACGACCAGCGCTACCGGCATCTGATCGGCAAGCGGGCGCGGCTGCCGCTCACCGAGCGGCTGATTCCGATCATCGCCGACGCCTACGTCGATGCCTCGTTCGGCTCCGGCTGCGTCAAGATCACCCCGGCGCACGATTTCAACGACTACGAGATCGGCCAGCGCCACAACCTGCCGCAGATCAACATCTTCACGCCGCGCGCGGCGCTCAACGAGAACGTGCCCGCGCGCCTGCGCGGCCTCGAGCGCGGCGAGGCGCGCCAACGGGTGCTGCAGGAGCTGCAGGCGCTCGGACTGATCGAGCGCACCGAGGCGCACAAGATGATGGTGCCGCGCGGCGATCGAAGCGGCGCGGTGCTCGAGCCGTATCTCACCGACCAGTGGTACGTGAAGATCGCACCGCTCGCCGCGCCGGCGATCGCCGCCGTGGAAACCGGCCGCACGCGGTTCATCCCGGAGAACTGGGCCAAGACCTACTTCGAGTGGATGCGCAACATCAAGGACTGGTGCATCAGCCGCCAGCTCTGGTGGGGCCACCGCATTCCG
>JAKCEJ010000184.1 GCA_021838065.1 Pseudomonadota bacterium | reverse complement strand
GCGGATCGATGATCCAGCGGAAGTCGTGCTCGCCCTGCGCGCCGCCCTCCTCGGCGAGGATGGCGTGATCCGGATAGTGCTTGTGGATGATCCCGACGATCTGCGCCTCGGCGGCCCGGTCGACCTCGGAGACGAAGTCGTTGCGGCCCTTCGCGGTGACCGTGAGGGACTCGAGGTTGTTCAGGCTGCGCACGATCACCTCGCCGGCGCGGCGCGCGGCGCGGACCGCGATGTTGAGCAGCGGGTGAGCGGGCAACGAGTCGTCCTCAGGGCAGAGAGTCGGCCGCTGCCTTGCGCGCGGACGGGAAGATGTGCTCGGCCGTGAGTCCGCACTCGAGCGCGATCGCGCTGGAGATGTAGATCGAGGAGTAGGTGCCGGCGAGAATGCCGATCAGCAGCGCCGCCGAGAAGCCGCGCAGCACCGGCCCGCCGAGCACCAGCAGCGCCACCACCACAATGGAGGTGACCACCTTGGTCATGATGGTCCGGGAGAGCGTCTGATTGATCGCCTGGTCGAGCACCACGTTCGGCGCCAGGCGCCGGTTGCCCTCGAAGCGCTCGCGGATCCGGTCGAACACCACCACCGTGTCGTTCAGCGAGTAGCCGATCACGGCCAGCACAGCAGCCACCACGGGCAGGTCGAAGGAGATCTGCGTCAGGGCGAAGAACCCGAGCACCAGGATCGGGTCGTGCAGCACCGCGAGAATGGCGCCGAGGGAAAGCCGCCAGGTGTGGAAGCGCCAGGCGATGTAGAGAAAGATGAACAGCAGCGTGAAGGCGAGCGCCCACGCCGCGCTTTTCTTCAGCTCCGCGCCCACCTGCGGGCCGACCACCGAGAGCGACTGCACCGTTGCGCCGGAATTGACCTTCTGCAGCGCGGCCTCGAGGCGCGAGCGCAGCTGCGAGGAGGTCTGATCCCGCTCCGGCGGCAGCCGGATGGCCACGGCGCGCGCCGAGCCGACGTACTCGACCACCGCGTCGCGGAAGCCCTGCGCCGCGATCTGCGTGCGCACCGCCGCGAGATCCGCAGCGGCCGGGAAGCTGGCCTGCACCGTGACGCCGCCGGTGAAGTCGGTGGCCAGATTCAGGCCCCTCGTCACCAGCAGCGCCAGGGAGGCGATCATCAAGGCAATGGACAGTCCGAACCACACCTTGCGTGTGGCCATGAACTGGAAGTTGGTTTGATGGCTGAAGAATTCCACGTGCGATCCCCTAGATGTGCAGCCGGGCGATCTTGCGCCGCCCGCCGTACATGAGCGTCACCAGGGCGCGGCTGCCCATCAGCGAGGTGAACATCGAAGTGGCGATGCCGAGAGTGAGCACGATGGCGAAGCCGCGGATCGCGCCGGTGCCGAAGATCCACAGCACCAGCCCCGCGATGCCCGTCGTAACGTTGGAGTCGGCGATTGCCGAGAAGGCCTTCTCGAAGCCGGCGCGGATCGCCGCCTGCGGCGAGACGCCCTTCCTCAACTCCTCGCGAACACGCTCGTAGATCAGCACGTTCGCGTCCACCGCGATGCCGACCGTGAGAATGATGCCTGCGATGCCCGGCAGCGACAGCGAGGCGTGCATCATCGACAGCAGCGCCGTCAGCAGTACGACGTTGGCGATCAGCACCGCATCGGCGACCAGCCCGAAGACCTTGTAGTAGATCGCCATGAACACGAGCACGCTCGCCATGCCGATCACCAGCGCCATAACGCCCATCCGGATGTTCGCCGCGCCCAGGCTCGGACCGATGAGGTTCTGGGAGACCAGTACGGGGGGCGTCACGAACGAGCCCGAGCGCAGCAGGATGGCCAGATCCTGCGCATCCCCGAGTGTGAGTCCGGTGATCTGGAAACGGTCGGAGAACACCCCGTCGATCGTCGCGTCATTGATCACCTTCTCGGTGGTGACCTCGCGCGTCTGCTCCTTTCCGTCCACCTTGGTGGTGACGCTGTGCTTGGTGATGAGCACGACGCCCATCGGCTTGCCGACGTTCGCCTTGGTGGTGCGCAGCATGTTCTCGCCGGCCCGGCTGTCGAGCGTCACGTTGACCTGGGGGCCTTGCGCGCCTTCGCTGGCGCTCGCGTTGGTCAGCTGCTCGCCGGTGGCGATCACCTCGCGCTTCAGCAGCACCGGCTGGTCATTCCAGGTGTCCGTATAGAGCTTGTCGCCAAGCGGCACGTTGCCGGTCTGCTGGGCCGTGTACGCGCTGTTCTCCGTGTCATTCAGATGGAACTCCAGCGTCGCCGTCTGACCGAGCAAGTGCTTGACCTCGGCCATGTTCTGGATGCCCGGCAGCTGCACGTCGATGCGGTCGTTGCCCTGGCGCTGCACGATGGGCTCGGAGACACCCAGCTGATTGGCCCGATTGCGCAGGATGGAGATGTCCTGCTCGATGGCATAGTTCTCTCGCTGCCGGATCGTCGCCTCCGGCATGGTGGCCCGGATCACCGAGCCACCCGACTGGGTGCTCGTGGTGAGGGTCAGGCCGTTCAGCGGATTGGCGAGCACTCGCTGGGCGGCCGCGAGGTCGGCCTGCGGCGCGAGGGTGATCTGGATGGCGTTCGGCACCGAGCTGCCGCCCGTGGCGACATTGGTGATGCCGGCCACCGGCACATGCGCCTCAGCGAGCGCCCGGGTCGCATCCTGCGTGTAGGTCTGCAGGATCTGCCGCACGGCGCTCTTGATGTCCACCTGATACAGCAGATCGAGCCCGCCGCTGAGATCGAGGCCGAGGGGCATGGGCTTCAAGCCCAGGCCGCGCAGCCAGGTGGGGGTCTGCGGCATCAGCGTCTTCGCGGAGATGTATTTCTTCTGAAATTGCCCGTCGACGGCGTCACTGCCGCGCAGCTGGTCCGGCACGTTCGCGAACAGCACGACGAGCCGGCCGTTCTGCACATACGCGTTCGTGTAGGGAACCTTGTCCTGCTGCAGCGCCGCGGTGACGGCGTGCAGCTCGGCGGCGGTCACCGCAGAGTGATCCGCGTGCGCGAGCTGCAGCGCCGGGGCTTCGGCAAACACGTTCGGCAGCGCAAAGAGCACCGCCGCGGCCAGCACGACCGCGATCAGGATGTACTTCCAACGGGCGTATTCGAGCATGGCTCAGGCGCTTTTCAGGGTGCCCTTGGGCATCAGGGCGCTCACTTGGACCTTCTGGACCTTCACCCGCACCCCGTCGGCCACCTCGAGCGTCACGAAGTGCTCGCCGACTTCGCTGATGCGCCCGAGCAAGCCGCCGCTGGTGACTACCTCATCGCCCGGGGCGAGCTTCGAGACCAGCGTCTGGTGCTCCTTGGCCTTCTTCTGTTGGGGCCGGATCAGGAGAAAGTAGAATACGACGATGAATCCGGCCATCACCAGGAGTGGGACCAGCTGGCTGCCGCCTGTGGCCGGGGCGGCCGCAGCGGCCCAGGCTGTGGGAATCAATGCATTCATTTTAATGATCCTCGAGACCACCTCCGGAGCCTGATCGGCGGGCCCCGGGGGCGAAGGGGCGGCATTATGCCACAGCGTCGGCGCCCGCCCTCCGGGCGAGAAATTCGGCGCTGAAGGCGGCGAGCCGCCCGGCCTCGATGGCCTGGCGGAGCCGGCGCATCAGCCCCAGGTAGAACGCCAGGTTGTGCATGGTGTTCAGCCGGCTGCCGAGGATCTCGTTGCAGCGGTCGAGGTGGCGCAGGTAGGCGCGGGAGTAGTTCTGGCAGGTGTAGCAGCCGCACTCGGGATCCACCGGACCCAGATCGCGCTGGTGAACGGCATTGCGGATATTGATGACGCCGTCGGCCGTGAACAGGTGGCCGTTGCGGGCGTGCCGGGTCGGCATGACGCAGTCGAACATATCCACGCCGCGCAGCACCGCCGCAATGATGTCCTCGGGCCGCCCGACGCCCATCAGGTACCGCGGCCGCCCGGCCGGCATGTGAGGCACCAGCGTCTCGAGGATGTGCAGCCGCTCCTCCTGCGGCTCCCCGACCGCCAGGCCCCCGATCGCCAGGCCCGGCCAGTCCCGGCGCAGGAGCGCCTCGAGGGAGGCCAGGCGCAGCTGCGGGTACATGCCGCCTTGCACGATGCCGAAGAGCCCACCGGGCGGCTCGTCGCGGTGATAGCGCCGGTGCCCGCGCTCGGCCCAGCGCATGGAGCGCTCCATGGACTGGCGGGCCTCGGCCTCGCTGGCCGGATAGGGCGTGCACTCGTCGAAGGCCATCGCGATGTCCGAGCGCAGGCCGATCTGCACCTCCATGGCATCCTCGGGCGTCAGATGCACCTCGCTGCCGTCGATAGGCGAGCGGAACCGCACGCCCTCCTCGGTGATCTTGCGCAGACTCTTCAGGCTGAACACCTGAAAGCCGCCCGAGTCGGTGAGGATGGGGCGCCCCCAGTGCATGAACCCGTGCAGCCCGCCGTGCGCGGCGATGAGCTCGACCCCGGGCCGCAGCATGAGGTGAAACGTGTTGCCGAGCACGATCTCGGCGCCGAGCCCCTCGAGTTCCTCCGGTGTCATCGCCTTGACGGTGCCGTAGGTCCCGACCGGCATGAACGCCGGGGTCTGCACCGTGCCATGGGCGAGTGTCAGCTGCCCGCGGCGGGCGGCGCCGTCGGTGGCGAGCAGTTCGAACTTGGGCTTCAAGGATTCACCATTGGGTCTGCGCCGGACGCGCGTCTTCGGCGGCGCTCAGTCCGCGCCGCGCTGCGGCCCGGCCGCAAGAGCGCGCGCGATGAACATCGCGTCCCCGTAGCTGAAGAAGCGGTACTCGGCCGCGACCGCGTGCCGATAGGCGCGCAGCACCGGCTCGCGGCCCGCGAAGGCGCACACCAGCATGAGCAGCGTCGATTCGGGCAGATGAAAGTTGGTGAGCAGCGCATCGATCACCTGGAAGCGAAAGCCCGGACGGATGAACAGGCGTGTCTCTCCCGACCAGGGCTCGAGGGCGGCCGCGCCGTCCGCTGCGGCTTGCAGCGCCGCCGATTCGAGCGCGCGCACGACGGTCGTGCCGACCGCCACGATGCGCCCGCCACGGGCGCGGACGCGGGCAACCGCATCGCAGGTGTCCGCGCTGACTGTGACCCGCTCGGCGTGCATCACGTGCTCATCGATGTGCTCGGCGCGCACCGGCTGAAAGGTGCCCGCACCGACGTGCAGCGTCACAAAGGCGGTCTCGACCCCGCGCGCGGCCACGGCCCCGAGCAGCGCCTCGTCGAAATGCAGGCTCGCGGTGGGCGCGGCAACCGCGCCGCGCTCGCGGGCGAAGACAGTCTGATACCGTTGCCGGTCCGAGGCATCCGGCGCGCGGTCAATGTACGGAGGCAGCGGCACCTCGCCCCAGCGGTCGAAGAATTCGAGGACGGACTCCGGCACCCGCACCCGCCACAAGTCGTCCTCGCGCTCGAGCACCTCGAGCACGCCGCCCGCTGTGGTGATTCCGAGACCGGGCCGAATCGGCTTGCTGGCGCGCAACTGCACCAGCGCCTCGCATTCGGCGCAGGGCCGCTCGAGCAGCACCTCGACCCGTCCGCCCGAGGGCTTCACGCCGCGCAGCCGCGCGGCCACCACCCGGGTGTCGTTGAGGACAAGGAGGTCGGCGGGCGCGAGCAGCTGGGGCAGCTCGCGCACCATGCGGTCAGACCACGTTCCGGTGTCCCGGTCGAGCACGAGCATCCGGCTCGCCGAACGGACGGCGAGCGGACTCTGGGCGACGCGTTCGGGGGGAAGCGGATAGCCGAAGTCACTGCGATTCACCCGCGCATGTTACACGGTAGAGCAGCCATTCCGGAGGAGCGACCATACCCATAGGGCCCCGGTCCCCGTATACTGCCGGCCTCGTGCCCGAGTGGCGGAATTGGTAGACGCAGCGGACTCAGACCAGACAACTTGAGCCCTCGCGGAGAAATCCGTGAGGTGAAGCCCGTCAAACTCGGTAGAGGCCCTGAGGTTCTCGAGCTCATGCCGAGCCAAGCCCCGCGCCCAGCGGGGAAGGTGTAGAGAGCAGACGGCGGGCACCTACGGCCGCAAGGCTATGGTGAAGGCGTGCTCCAGCCCACGAACCCGGCCGGCTCCGGCCGCCGGGGCGACGAAAGTCGAAGCGGGATGAAAATCCGCCGCCCTTAAAAGCGTGTCGGTTCGACTCCGACCTCGGGCAGACCCCCTCTTCAGGCGCCGCCGTGCGCCGGCAACGCCGTCAAGTTTACGGACCGGCCTGCATTTCAAAGCAGGCCCTTGGATATCCCACCTCAGGCGACCGGTATCGGCATCAACGTGCCGCACCTCCACCAACGCGGCTTCATCGCATCAAGCCAATTC
>JAKCEJ010000183.1 GCA_021838065.1 Pseudomonadota bacterium | reverse complement strand
TGGGGGCCGGTGGTGTGGGTGCTGCTGTCCGAGATGTTCCCCAACTCCATCAAGGGCAAGGCCATGGCGATCGCGGTGGCCGCGCAGTGGATCGCGAACCTGTTCGTGTCCTGGTCCTTCAAGGTGCTCGACGGCAGCAGCTGGCTCAATCATTACTTCCATCACGGCTTCGCCTACTGGATCTACGGGGCGATGAGCGTGCTGTCGGCGATATTCGTGGTGCGCTTCGTGCCCGAGACCAAGGGACGCACGCTGGAGTCGATTCAGGAGCTCTGGCAGCACCACCGCCGCGACCGCGCGGCCGCCGCGGTGTCGGCCGGAGAATGATCCGCGCAGGGCGGCGCCTGAGGCGCCGCCCTCTTGACAGGGCCGCGGCGCGACCGCGGCATCCAACCTGATGATTTCATTCCAACAGCGGCGTTGCCCTGCGGCAACGCGCGGCTGCGGGGCAATGCGGTCAGCGCCTCCCGACACGAGGAGTATAGTCCGTCGGCGGTAATCCACGTCACAGAGGGGTAACAGCCATGACGATCAGGATTGACAGCAAGGAGAACCGCTGCGTCACGACCTCCACGGTCGGTTATATGTGTCTGGCCCTGACGCTGTGGATGGCGTCCATGACCACCGCCGGATGGTATGACCGCATGTATGCCCACGGCACCTCGCTGCTGCTGCCGATGGCACTCGGCCTCGGCGTGATGGGCATCCTCGCGCAGCTGCGCTCACGCAGTCTCGATGCGGTTGTGTTCTTCGGCAGCGCGCTGCTGCTGTGGAGCGCGCACGCGGCGAGCGCAATGGCCCCCGGGGAGCCGGCGAGCTACACCGGCTGGTACTGGGCGGTGTGGGCGGTGTTCTTCGGCTATGTGTGGCTGGGCTCGTTCCATGCCTCGCTCCCGCGGCAGCTGTTTCTGTTCGGCCTGACGCTGCTGCTGCTCTGCGGGGCGCTGCACCTGTGGACGGACCTCGCGTTCTTCCGCGTGATCGGCGGCTACATCGGACTGATCAGCGCGCTGCTCGCGGCGCTGGTGTCGGCGAGCGGGTTCATCGCCTTCGGCAAGGAGATGCACAGCCCCAACGATGATCATCAGCCGGCGAGTCAGCAGCCGCACGCGGCCTGACCGGCAGGGAAAGGGTTAAGGATGAGCGGCACGCCGCCCCGGGGCGGCGCGCCGCCGCCGTCTCAGCGCCGCGTGCCCTGGCGGCGGCGCCTCAAGTCGATGCGCTCGACCCCGATGTTGATCACCTGCAGCATGCCGGCGTGGGCCGCCGCCGCATCGGCCGCCTCGATGGCATCCACCACCGCGGCGTGGGCATTGACGGTGGTCTGGTGATCGGAGGGCTCATCGACCGGCGAGCTGTGCATGAAGGAGGCGACGAGCGCGGTCTCGATCACGCCGGCCACCGAGCGCATCATCGGGTTGCCGGTGGCATCGCCGATCACCAGGTGAAAATCCAGGTCCGCCTCGGCAAAGCTCTGGCGGGTGTGGCCGCTGCGCCCCATCTGCCGCAGGCACTCGCGCAGCTGCGCCACGTGCGCGCTCGAGCGGCGCTCGGCGGCGAGCGCCGCGGCGGCCGGCTCGATGGCCCGGCGCACCTCGACCAGGCAGTGCATGAACCCGTCGTCGAACCCCAGGCGCACCCGCCAGGCGAGCACGTCGGCATCGAAGTAGTTCCAGTACATCCGCTCGCGCACCCGCGTGCCGACGCGGGTCTTGGAGACGACGAAGCCCTTGGCGGCGAGGGTCTTCATGACCTCGCGGATCACGGTGCGCGAGACCTGGAAGCGCTCGAGCAGCTGCGGCTCGGGCGGCATGTTGCCGCCGCTCGGGTAGCGGCCCTCGAGCAGCTCCATGCCGAGCGTGGCGGCGATCTGGTCGTGGCTCGACTTGCCCCGCTCGAGGGCGAGGCGGCTCAGCCGCGGCAGCGGATGCGGCATGGCGGGCATGAGGACGGGTGCGGCCGGGCGCTCATCGGTTACGTGACCCCCCGTCACGCAGGAAAGAGTGCGGTGCGGCCTTATAATACGGCCACCCCGCGAAGGCGGACAAGCAAGGCACGAGCATGAGCGAGCAGGTGGAGATCACGCGCCGCGGCGCGGTATGTGAGCTGCGGCTGAACCGACCTGACAAGCGCAACGCCCTGACGCTGCAGATGTACGGCGCGCTGCATGAGGCGCTCGCCGAGGCGGAGCAGGACGCGGCGGTGCGGGTGGTGCTCTTTTCGGGGGCCGGGACGTGCTTCACCGCCGGCAACGATCTGAAGGACTTTCTCGCCGGTCCCGCGTTCGACGATCCGGGCCACCCCACGGTGCGCTTCGTGCAGGCGCTGCCCGCCTTCAGCAAGCCATTGGTCTGCGCGGTGCACGGTCCGACGGTCGGCATCGGCGTCACGATGCTGCTGCACTGCGACCTGGTGCTTGCCGCCGAGCGCAGCACCCGCCTCATGCTGTCGTTCGTGCAGCTCGGGATCGTGCCCGAGGCGGCGAGCACCCTGCTCCTGCCGCGTCTGGTGGGCCCGCAGCGCGCCGCCGAGCTGCTGCTGCTCGGCGAGCCGCTCGATGCCCCCACGGCGCACGCCTACGGTCTCGTCAATCGCGTCGTCGACGATGAGGGCCTGATGGAGGAGGCCCGCTCGGTGGCCGATGCGCTCGCCGAGCGGCCGCCCGAGGCGCTGAGGCGCACCAAGCGGCTGCTGCGGCTCGATCCGGCCGGCGAGATCCGCGAGCGCATGTATGCCGAGGTCGCCGAGTTCAGCGCGTGCCTGAAGGGCGAGGAGTTCGCCGCCGCGGCGCGGGCCTTTTTCGACAAGTCGCGCCGGGGTCCTTGATGAGCGGCGGCGTCGATCCCGAGGCTGGCAATTTCCGCAACGCGCTCGGCGCATTCGCGACCGGCGTGACCATCGTGACCACCCGCGACGGGGACGGGCGCGACGTCGGGCTCACGGCGAGCAGCTTCAACTCGGTGTCGCTGAGCCCGCCGATGGTGCTGTGGAGCCTGGCCAAGGATGCCGCCAGCCTGCCGGCATTCTTGACGGCGACCCATTTCGCGGTGCATATCCTCGCGGCCGATCAGGAGGATCTGTCGCTGCGCTTTGCGGTGCGCGGCGCGGAGAAGTTCGCCGGGCTCGCCCTCGAGCGCGGGCTCGCCGAGGTGCCGCTGCTGCCGCAGTGCACGGCGCGCTTTCAGTGCCGCACCACCTTCCGTTACGAGGGCGGGGATCACATGATCTTCGTCGGCACGGTCGAGCAGTTCGAGCACACCGAGCGGCCGCCGCTGGTGTTTCACGGCGGCGGCTATGCGCTCGCGGTGCGCAAGGCCGTGGCCGAGCCCGCCGGGCAGGCCGAGCCGGACAGCAGCTTCAGCCAGGATTTCCTCATTTACCTTCTGGCGCGCGCCCACTTCCAGCTGTTCCTGCTGCTGCGCCGCGACCTCGAGCGCCACGGCCTCAGCGAGGATCAGTGGTTCGTGCTCAGCATTCTGGCGGTCTCGGACAACCGCGCCGCGGCCGAGCTCGACGGGCTGCTCTGGCCCACGGGCAAGCGGGCGACCTACGAGCTGCTCGCGAGCCTCACGGCGGCCGGTTTCGCGCAGCTGCACGGCGGCTATGATCCGCAGGCGCGCGTTACGCTCACGGACAAGGGACGGGATGCCGTGATAGAGCTGGTGGCGGCGGCGAAGGCCGCCGAAGAGCATGCCGAGCGCAGCCTCGGATCGGCCGAGACGCACGTGCTGAAGCGGGCGCTGCGCGCGATCATCCGCGAGACCGATCCGGGCGCCCCGACGCTGCTCACGCCTTTGCATCCGGAGTGATCCTTTGAATGACCTGAGCTCCCGTGCTCCCGACTTCCAGGCCCGACTGGGCGAGGTGCAACGCATTGCGCGGGATATCGCCGCGAAGCATGCCGCCGATGTGGATGCGCGCAGCCGCTTCCCCGCCGAGACCCTCTCTGCGCTGCGTGAGGCCAGGCTGCTCAGCGCCCCCGTTCCGCGGGAGCTCGGCGGCGACGGGTGCGACATCCGACAGCTCGCCGAGATCTGCGCCACGCTCGCCCGTTCCTGCGGCTCAAGCGCCATGGTGCTGGCCATGCACTACGTGCAGGCGGCGTGCCTGGTGCGGCATGGAAGCACCGATGCGTTCTTGCGCAGCTATCTCGCCGAGCTGGTGCGCGAGCAGCGCCTGGTGGGCTCGATGACCTCCGAGAACGGGACCTTCGGCGAGATGCGGGCCAGCCTCTGCGCGGTGCAGCGCCGGCAGGGGCGCTTCGCGCTGAAGAAGGACGCGACCACCGGCTCGTACTGCGCCGAGGCGGACGCCATTCTGGTCACGGCCCGCCGCGGCCCCGATGTGCCGGAGACCGACCAGGTGCTGGTGCTGCTGCGCCGCGGCGAGTATCGGCTGACCGCCACCGGCAGCTGGGATGCGATGGGCATGCGCGGCACCTGCAGCCCAGGCTTTCAGCTCGACTCATCGGGCGATGAGGCCCAGATCCTGCCGTGCCCGTTCGCCGATATCGCGGCGCAGACCATGGTGCCGTACTCGCACGTCCTCTGGTCGAGCGTCTGGTGGGGCATCGCGGCCGATGCGCTCGCGCGCGCCGCGCAGCTGGTGCGTGATCTGGCCAAGCGCAATCCCGGGCACCTGCCGGGCAATGCCGTGGCCCTCGCCGCGGCGTCCGCCGAGTCGCAGACGCTGCGGCACCACTGGATGACGCTCGCCGCCGAGCTCGATGCGCTCGAGGCCGAGGGTGGGGCCGGACGCAGCGCGCTCGGCTCGATCGGCTGGGCGCTGAAGCTCAATCACCTGAAGGTCGCCGCATCGGATGCCGCCCCGCGCATCGTGCATCAGGCGCTGCAGGTCACCGGCATCCTCGGCTACAAGAACGACACCGCCTACAGCGTGACGCGCCACTACCGCGACGTGCTCTCGGCCTCGCTGATGATCTCGAACGGGCGCATCCTCGCCAAGAGCGCCTCGATGCTGCTCATCTTTCAGGAGCCCTGAGGGCCTCCGCGCCAGGCTAGGCGGGCAGCACCGTGGCGAGGATGTCGCGCAGCTGCGCCGCCTCGCGCAGGTAGGCGTCGTGGCCGTGAATCGAGGAGATCTCGCGCAGCTGCGCGCTCGGCATGCGCGCCACCAGCGCGCGCACGTCCGTCAGGGGCACCAGCTGATCCTCGCGCGCCGCCACCGCCAGGGTCGGCACGCAGATCCGGGTGGCATCGAGCTGGTGCAGATCGAGCGACTCGGAGAGGCACAGGAACGCTTCGGCGCGAAAGCGCCCGAGCAGCGCCGCATCGGCGCCGAAGAGGTGGCGCTCGACCGGAAAGACGAACCGCCCCTCCTCGAGCCGCGGCACGGAGGGGAAGCGCGCCGCGAACTCCTCGGGACTGCGGTACAGGGCGAGCGCCAACGCGCGCGCCAGGCTGAGCCCCTCCTGAGGGCGAGCGGACTCGAGGGCGAAGCGCACGATGTGCCGCTGGATGCTGTGCCAGGCGACCGCCATCGGGTGGGCGCGGTCGGCCGCCGAGATGGTGCACACCGAGCCGACGCGCTCCGGATAGCGTTCGGCGAAGGCGAGGGCGACCATGCCGCCGTAGGAGCCGCCGATCAGGGCGCGCAGGGACGGCACGCCCAGATGATCGAGCACGCGCGCGAGGGCGTCCGCCTGATCGTAGGTGGAGAGGCTCGGGAAGGGCTCTCCGGCCCGCGGGCCGCTCGAGTCGCCCGATCCCCCCAGGTAATCGAGGCTCAGGATGCGCAGGCGCGCCGGGTCGAGCGCCCGTCCCGGGCCGATGAGCTCCGGCCAGCAGCCGCGGGCGGGATGCTCGGTGTCGAACAGCTGCCGGTCGCACCAGATGCCCCCGAGGGCGCACACCAGGGGCGCCTCGGGCGGCCCGGCGAGGCGCCAGGCAATGCGGGCATCGGCGATTCTGCCGCGGTGATGCAGGACCCATTCGCCGGGGCATTCGAGGACGCCCTCGGTGAGCGGACCGCTGGCTGACCGTTCTGCGCCGACCGTCAGGGGGGACTGATTCACACGCTGGCTCCTGGGCGAGAGGCCCGTCGGCCCATCTTCAGGCGAAGGGCGCCGGGGCGGCAAGTCCCTCCGGCTGCGCCGCCTCAGCCGGCGAGCCACGCCACGGTCGCGAGCCCCGCGAAGGTCATCACCAGCGAGGCGATGACGTGAGTGGCGATCTCGATGAGCGCCCAGCCGGTGCGCCCGCCCTGCAGTCCGGCCACCACCTCGGCCGAAAAGGTCGAGAAGGTGGTGAGCCCGCCGCAGAACCCGGTGATGATCAGCAGCCGCCACTCG
>JAKCEJ010000182.1 GCA_021838065.1 Pseudomonadota bacterium | reverse complement strand
GAAGCTGAGCAGCAGCGCAACCAGCACCGCGGCCGGCACGAGCAGCAGCCAGGGGGCGGTGAGCATCTGACGCGCTCCGGAGTTGATCAGACTGCCGAGACTGGCGCGCGGCGGCTCGACGCCGAGGCCGAGGAAGCTGAGGAAGCTCTCGTAGATGATCATCTGCGGCACCAGCAGCGTCGCATACACCACGATGGTGCCGGCGAGATTCGGCAGGACGTGGCGCCACAACACCTGCGGGGCGCTGAGCCCGGTGGCGCGTGCCGCCTCGATGAACTCGCGCCGCTTCAGCGAGAGGGTCTGCGCACGCACCACGCGCGCGAGCGTGAGCCAGCCGACCGCGCCGATGGCCAGCAGCAGCACCGTGACATTGCCGCGGCCGAACAGCGCCGCGAGCACCAGCACAATGAACAGGTAGGGCAGTGAGTACAACACATCGACCATGCGCATCATCCAGGCATCGAGCCGTCCGCCGACCCAACCGCAGAGCGCTCCCCAGGCGATGCCGATGAGCAGGCTCACCGCGCTCGAGAGCACGCCGATCGTGAGCGAGACCCGCAGCCCGTAGAGCGTGCGCACGTACAGATCGCGCCCGAGCGAGTCGGTGCCGAGCCAGTGCGCGGCGGTGAGGCCCGGCGGGATCGACAGGTGACGCCAGTCGAGCGCGCTGTAGGAGTACGGGCTCGCCTCGGGGCCGAGGAGCGCGAGCAGCACCAGCGCCGCGATCACCGCCGCGGCGGCCCAGAGCGCGCCCCGGCGGCGTCGCTCAGCTCGGCTCATGACGAATGCGCGGGTCGAGCCAGGCATGCAGCAGGTCCGCGGCGAGGTTCGCGAGCAGCGTCAGCGTGCCGTACACCAGCACCATGCCCATCACCAGGGTGTAGTCCCGGTCGATGGCGCCCTCGACGAGATAGCGCCCCGTGCCCGGCAGCTGGAACACCGTCTCGACGACCAGCGATCCGGTGACCAGGTAGGTTGCCGCCGGCCCGAGATAACTCACCACCGGCACCAGCGCCGGGCGCAGCGCGTGATGCCACAGCACGCGCGCGCGCCCGAGGCCGCGCGCGCGCGCGGTGCGGATGTAGCTTGCATTCAGCACCTCGAGCAGGCTCGCGCGCATCAGCCGCGCGATGGACGCCGACAGGGGCAGCGCCAGCGTCACCGCCGGCAGGATCAGATCACGGGGCGTGTCGGGTTGCCAGCCGGCCACCGGCAGCCAATGCAGCCACAGCCCGAACGCGAGCGCCAGCAGCGGACCGGTGACGAAACTCGGCAACGCGAGCGTCAGCGCCGCGAACGCCGCAAGGAACCGATCGAGCGCGCCGCCGCGGCGCAAGGCGGCGCGCACGCCAAGCGGCACACCGCTCAGCACGGCCAGCACCAGCGCCGCCGCCCCGAGCGTGGCGCTCACGGGCAGGCCCGCGGCGATGAGCCCGGCGACCGTGTCGTCACGCATGCTGTAGGAGGGACCGAGATCGCCGTGCGCGAGCGCCAGCAGATAATGCCCGTACTGCACGCCGAGCGGCCGATTCAGCCCGTAGACTCGCTCAAGCTCCTCACGCGCGCGCCCCGAGAGCGCCCTGCCAGCGGCGAACGGCCCGCCGGGCGCCAAGCGGATGACGAAAAACGAAACGGTGAGCAGGATCAGCAGGACCGGAACGATCCCCGCAATGCGGCGTAGTGCGTAGCCGAGCATGACTCAGTTTAGCGCGAACCTCTGCTATATTTCCCGCAGTCTCTCGAGCCTGTGGCGGTGCAATGAAACGCATATTGGTCGGCATCAAGCGCGTCGTGGACTACAACGTGCGCATTCGCATCAAGCCCGACGGATCCGGGGTTGTCACCGAGGGCGTCAAGATGAGCGTCAATCCCTTCGATGAGATCGCGCTCGAGGAGGCGCTGCGCATCAAGGAGCGCGGCGCGGCCGAGGAGGTGATCGTGGCGACGGTGGGACCGGCGGACTGCCAACCGCAGCTGCGCACCTGCCTTGCCATGGGCGCCGACCGGGCGCTGCACGTGCAGACCGACACACCGCTCGAGCCGCTGGCCACCGCCCGCGTCCTGCGCGCGCTCACCGAGCGCGAGCAGCCCTTTCTGGTGCTGCTCGGCAAGCAGGCCATCGACGATGACAACGGCCAGACCGGCCAGATGCTCGCCGCGCTGTGGGAGCGACCGCAGGCCACCTTCGCCTCGAAGGTCGAGCTCTCGGAAGGCAAGGCGCGGGTGACCCGCGAGATCGATGCGGGACTCGAGACCATCGAGGTCGACCTGCCGGCCGTGGTGACCGTGGATCTGCGCCTGAACGAGCCGCGCTATGTGAAGCTGCCGGACATCATGAAGGCAAAGAAGAAGCCGCTCGAGACCCTCACCCTCGAGGCGCTCGGCGTCACGCCGCGCGCGCAGCTGAAGACGCCGCGCTACGCGCCGCCCGCGCAACGTCACAAGGGTGTCCGCGTCAAAGACGCCGCCGAGCTCGTCGCCGCGCTGAAGCAGAAAGGATTGCTGTAGATCATGAGCCCGAACATCCTGATCGTCGCCGAACACAACGGCCGAACGCTCAGCGTCGCGACCGCCAAGTGCGTCGCGTGCGCCGCCACCATCCCCGACGCGCACATCACCGTCGTGGTCTGTGCGGCCAATGCTGCAGCCGTTGCCGCTCAGGCCGCTGCCGTCTCAGGCGTGCACCGCGTGGTGACCGTCGAGCATCCCATTCACGAGCACCCGCTCGCCGCGGCGATCGCCCCGCAGATCGCCGCCCTCGCCGGCCCCTACAGCCATGTGCTCGGCCCCTCGAGCACCTTCGGCAAGGATCTGATGCCGCGCATCGCCGCGCTGCTCGAGACGGTGCAGGTGAGCGACATCATGGCGGTGGAGAGCGCGACGCGCTTTCGCCGCCCGATCTACGCCGGCAACGCCGTCATCACGGTCGAAGTGCTGGACGGAGCCAAGGTGGTCGGGACGGTGCGCACCGCCTCGTTCCAGGCCGCAGGCACCGGCGCTCAGGCGCCCATCGAAGCGGCGAGCCCCGTCGCGCCGCCCACGCACACCCGCTTCGTATCGGTGTCCGCCGCCAAGAGCGACCGGCCCGACCTGCAGACCGCCGGCAAGGTGGTCTCCGGCGGGCGCGCCCTCGGCAGCGCCGAGTCGTTCCAGATGCTCTATCGGTTCGCCGACAAGCTCCACGCCGCCGTCGGCGCCTCGCGCGCCGCCGTCGACGCCGGCTACGCGCCGAACGAGCTGCAAGTGGGACAGACCGGCAAGATCATTGCGCCCGAGCTGTACATCGCCATCGGGATCTCGGGGGCCATTCAACACCTGACGGGCATCAAGGACGCCCGCACCATCGTGGCGATCAACAAGGACCCGGAAGCCCCGATCTTCGAGGTGGCCGACATCGGTCTCGTGGGGGATCTGTTCGAGATCGTGCCTCAGCTTGAGCAGCTCATCGGTTGAGCGCCGGCCGGCTCGCGCCGCTCAGCAAAAAGGGGGTTCGCTTGTGGCGAACCCCCTTTTTCATGGATGGGACCTCGGGCGCCCCGAGCGGGTCAGAGCTGAGCGAGCACGCTCTCCGCGGCGGAGACCTTGAACTGCCCCGGCGCCTCGACATTGGCGTGCTTGACCACGCCGTTGTCGATCACCAGCGCGAAGCGCTGGCCGCGCAGACCCAGCCCGAATCCCCGCGCATCGAGTTCGAGGCCGAGCGCCTTGGCGTACTCTCCATTGCCGTCGGCCAGCATCATCACCTTATCGCCCACGCCCGAAGCCTTGCCCCAGGCGTTCATGACGAACACGTCGTTGACGGCCATGCAGGCGATCAGGTCCACGCCCTTGGCGCGGATCTGGTCGGCCAGCTGCACGAAGCCCGGCAGGTGCTTCGCATCACACGTGGGCGTGAACGCCCCGGGCACCGAGAACAGCACCACCTTCTTGCCCTTGAAGAGCTCCTCGGTGCTGAGGTCCTTGGGACCCTCCGCGCTCATCGTCTTCAGCACGCCCGCGGGCATGCGCTCTCCGGCTTTAATGGCCATGTGCGGTTTCCTCCTGAGTGCCTCGGATCGGGTGCGCCGGTGGGCTCAGCCCACCGACCTCGCCTTGAGCGTCCACAGCGCAGCCAGGCGCTGCAGGGTCGGATCACCCTTGACGCTGTTGAAGGCAGTCTGGGCCGCAGCCGTGTTGCCCGCCTTCAGCTGGGCGATGCCGAGCAGCAGATGCGCCTCGGCGGTGTTGCTGAGCCCGCCCTTGGCGATGCCCGAGTTGAACAGTTCAATGGCCTTCGCGTATTGCTTGTAGCCGTAGTACGCGAGCCCGACGCGGATGTCCGAATTGCCGGTCGGCTGCTTGGCGGCGAGCTCCGCGGTGTGGGCCAGGTCCTGCTGGTCCTTGGCCGCACGCATCTTCGCGTCCTTCAGGATGCGCTCGGCCTTGGCCTTCGCGTGCGCATCGGTGAAGATATTGTTCTTCAGCGCGGAGTTGAGCACCGTCTGGGCCTCGCCCGGGGAGCCGGCCTCGATGGCGAGCTCCGCGTAGTCGGTGAACTCATGCGGCTGCTGCATGACCCCGACCGCGAAGGCGAGCCGATAGGCCTCGAGCAGGTTGGCGTCGCTCTTGATGCTCTTGAAGGTCCTGAACAGCAGGTACTGCCAGTAGGAGCGCTGCGGGTAATACACCACCAGCTGCTCGAGCGAGTTCAGCAGGCAGCCCTGATCGTGCAGCTTCATGCACGAGCTCTGCACCAGCTGCAGCGACTGCTTCGTCGGCTTCTTGCCGGCCTTGACGGCCGCATCGACCAGGCCGCGCTCGAAGACGATGGTCTGCTTCCAGTTGTTCTGCAGGTAGTAGGCCTGCCCGACCAGCGTCGCCATCTGCCCGTCGGTGGCATAGCCTTTCTGCAGCGCCTCGGTGCCGTACTCGACCGCCTTGGGATAGTTCTTCAGCTGGTAGTAGATCTGCGCCAGCGCCACCGTGAACTGGCGGGTCTGCTGCGGCGTCACCCACGCATCGCCGAGCAGCGCCTCGAGCCTGGGGGCGAGCTTGGCGTACTCGTGAGTCTTCTCGTACGCGAACACGTAGAGCTGATTGAGGAGGTGCTCCGCATAAGGGCTTGTGTGCAGCTCCTTCATGGCCTCGGCCTGGTGCAGGTCACCGAGGCCGGTCGCGTAATCGCCCTTCTGAATCGCCTTCTGTGCCGCCTGCAGCTTCAGCGCCACGGGACGGCTGATCTTCTGCGACGGCGTGGCCGCGGCATGTGCCGGCGTCACGCCGACAACGCTCGCCCCACACACCAGCAGGGCGCCGAGCGCCGCTGCCGTCATTATACCCTTGACCTTCATGAAACTCTCTCGCATGGATGACATGAGTGACACTACTGCGCGAACTCCGAGGTATTGACGAAGCCGATCTTGGTCATGCGGTTGCGCTGCGCGTCCGCGAGCACTTTCGCGACGATCCCGTACTTCGCCATGCCGTCGGGATTCAAGTGAATCTCCGGCTGCGGGTCCTTCACCGATTCGCTCTGGAAATACCCGTCGAGCACCTGCATGTTCGGCACCACCGTGCCGTTCCAGGTGATGGTGCCGTCGAAGTCGATGCCGAGGTTGATGACCTCCGGCGGCTTCTGCGGCGGCTGATGCTGGTTCTGCGGCAGATCCATCTTCACCGAGTGGGTCATCACCGGCAGCGTAATGATCAGGGTCACCAGCAGCACGAGCAGCACGTCGATCAACGGAGTGGTGTTGATATCGACCATCGGCTCGCCGGACTTGGATCCCGTCGACATAGCCATAACTTCAGATCTCCTCGGGCGCCCTGCGGCCCCGGCACAAATTGATCACGGAGCCTCGAGTGCGTTGCTGTGCGGCTCGGTGATGAAGTCAACCTTCACCATACCGCCGCGCTGCAGCTCGTACAGGACGTGTCCGACCGACTTGTAATCCGCATCGCGGTCACCGCGGATATGCACCGAGGGCTGCGGCACCTCGATGGCCACCCGCTCCACCTTCTGCAGCAGCACTGTACTGCTGGCCACCAGCTCGTTGTTCCAGTAGATCGTGCCGTCTTTGGCCACCGCGATGGTGATGTCCTGCGGCTTGGTCTGCGTGGGGATGTTGTTCGCCTTCGGCAGCTTCACCGGCACGGTCTTCGTGATCACGGGAATCGTGATAAGGAAGATGATGAGCAGCACCAGCATGACGTCGACGAGCGGCGTCGTGTTGATGGTGGCCATCACGCCCGGTTCTTCTCCAGGGTCGCCCCCGACATTCATCGACATTTTCGACAGCTCCTCACGCGCCGCGCGCGCCGCGCTGTCCGCGCGGC
>JAKCEJ010000181.1 GCA_021838065.1 Pseudomonadota bacterium | reverse complement strand
CGATCTTTCAGGCCGGGAAACGCCGCATAGCGTTCCTCGAGCTCATCGACCACCCGCAGCGACTGCAGATTGTGCTCGAAGCCGCCGTACAGCCGCATGCACTCGTTGAGCGCATCCTGTCCGGCATGTCCGAACGGGGTATGGCCGAGGTCGTGGGCCAGGCTGATCGCCTCGGTGAGCGTCTCGTTGACCCGCAGGGCGCGGGCGACCGAGCGGCCGATCTGGGCCACCTCGATTGAATGCGTGATGCGCGTGCGGTAGAGGTCGCCCTCGTGGTTGACGAAGACCTGCGTCTTGTAGACGAGGCGGCGGAACGCATTGCAGTGGATGATGCGGTCCCGATCGCGCTGAAACTCGCTGCGGAACTCGGGTTTCGGCTCGGGAAACCGCCGCCCTCGCGACCGCTCGTCGTGCGCCGCGTAGGGGGTGAGGCCGTCGGGGTCGGTTTGCGCCGTGTTCATCATGGGGTCACTGGCGCAGATGCGCCTCCAGGGTCCGTCGCAGCCGGCCCTCGTCATAGTCGGCGGTGACGAAGGCCTGGCCGATCGCGCGCAGCAGCACCAGGCGGATCCTCCCGTCGAGCACCTTCTTGTCGATGCGCATGTGCTCCAGCATGGCCTGCGGCCGCACCTCCCCGATGTGTGTCGGCAGTCCCAGACGCTCGACCAGACGGATCACCCGGTCGAGATCGGCAGCGCCGAGAAGCCCGCTCTCATGCGACATGCGCGCGGCCATGACCATGCCCGCGCCCACCGCTTCCCCGTGCAGCCAGCGGCCGTACCCGGTGGCCGACTCGATGGCATGCCCGAAAGTATGGCCGAGATTGAGCAGGGCACGCTCGCCGCGCTCGTGCTCGTCGTGCTCGACGACGGCCGCCTTGATTTCGCAGGAGCGGCGGATGACGTGCGCGAGGGCGAGGGGATCGCCGGCGAGCAGCGCCTGCGCGTGCGCCTCCAGCCACTCGAAAAAGGCCTCGTCGCGGATCAGGCCGTATTTGAGAACCTCCGCCAGTCCCGCCCGCAGCTCTCTGGGGGGGAGTGTCGCGAGGGTCGCGGTGTCGGCCAGGACCGCCGCCGGCTGGTGGAAGGCGCCGATCAGGTTCTTGCCCCCGGGGTGATTGACCCCAGTCTTGCCGCCGACTGCGGAGTCCACCTGCGCCAGCAGCGTGGTCGGCGCCTGCACGAATGCGACCCCGCGCTGATAGACGGACGCCGCGAACCCGGTCATGTCACCGACTACGCCGCCCCCGAGCGCGACCAGGGCACAATCGCGCCCGAAACGGTTGGCCACCAGCACATCGAGGATGCGGGCTACGGTATCCAGGGTCTTGTACGACTCGCCGTCCGGCAGCAGGGTGGCGACCGTCCTGCGAGGACGCAGGGAGGTCTCGAGAGCCTCGAGGTACAGCGGCGCCACGGTCGTGTTGCTGACGATGAGCACGTCGCGGGCGTGCACGTGGCGGCCCACCAGGGGCGCCTCGCGCAGCAGACCCTCCCCGATCACGATGGGATAGCTGCGCGGGCCCAGCTCGACGGTCAGGGTGTCCACCGATGCGTTCATCACCGGCAATCTATCGAATCATCTGCACGATGTCGCGGACCACGGCCTTGATCTGCCGTCCGTCGGTCGTGACCGTGAGATCGGCGATGGAACTGTACAGCGGATCGCGGATTTCCATCAGCTCGTGCAGCCGGGCCGCGGTGTCGCCGACCCCATTGAGCAGCGGCCGCTGGCGTCCCGGCTTGACCCGCTCGGCCTGCTGGGTGACGGAGGTCTTCAGGTACACCACCCAGCCGTTCTCGGACAGCGTCCGGCGGTTCTCGGGCAGCATCACGGCCCCGCCCCCGGTGGACAGCACGATATGGCGCAGCACGGTCAGGGTGGCGATCACCTCGCGCTCCCGCTCCCGAAAGCCGGCTTCCCCTTCTTTGTCGAAGATGAAGGGAATGTCAACGCCGGTGCGCCGCTCGATCTCCGCATCGCTGTCGTGAAAGGGCACGCGCAGCAGCCGGGCGAGGCTGCGGCCGACGGCCGACTTGCCCGAGCCCATCGGGCCGACGAGGAAGATATTGGGAGGCTTGCCTTGCATGGTCCAGCCACAGGATATCAAGGCGCCGCGCCGGGTACGGGCGGGTTTGCCGCCGTCTCTGCTCAGAAAGTCTCGCCCGCCGGGGACCGTAGGGTCCCGGCGCTCTTGCGGCCGCTCGATCCAGCGCGGGCTTTGCCGGCGGCGTCTGCTCCGACCGGCCGCGGCGGACCCAGTGGCCGGGCCGCCGCGGCGTGTGGGGGGCGCTAGTAAACGACC
Organism: Pseudomonadota bacterium; assembly: GCA_021838065.1. Lineage (GTDB taxonomy): Bacteria > Pseudomonadota > Gammaproteobacteria > Steroidobacterales > Steroidobacteraceae > 13-2-20CM-66-19. The sequence goes on along the minus strand of JAKCEJ010000181.1, from coordinate 4,026 downwards.
GGGTTCTGGCGGACGATCTTCGGCGTCACGAACACCAGCAGCTCGTCCTTGTTGTTCGTGTGGTCCGTGTTCTTGAACAGATGGCCGATGATCGGGATGTCCCCGAGCCACGGCACCTTGTTGATGGTGTCGGTGTTGTTGGTCTGCAGGATGCCGCCGAGGACCACCGTCTGGCCGTCGTTGACCAGCACCTGCGTCATGACCTCGCGCGTGTCGATCGCCGGCACCTGCACGCCGCCCGAGGCGACCACTTCCTGGCCGACCTCGTCGTCGCGGACCTCGAGGCTGAGGATGATGCGGTTATCGGGCGTGATCTGCGGAGTCACCTTCAGTTCGAGCACCGCCTTCTTGAAGGCGATCGAGGTCGCGCCGCTCGAGGCGGACTGCTGATACGGAATCTCCACGCCCTGCATGATCTCCGCCTGGCGCTGGTTGGCGGTGATCACCCGCGGCGAGGAGACGATCTTCGCGTCGGTCTCCGCCTGCGCGGCCGACAGCTCCAGGTCGACCAGGTAGTTGCCGCTCAGGATCCCGAAGGCGATCGATCCGGCCGGGTTGGCCACCGGCAGGTTGACGTTGTAGCGCTCGGAGGCGTTCGAGCCGGTGGGGATGGTGACCCCGCCCTGATATACCGAGGGCAGTGCGCCCGATGTGACCAACGGCTGATTGGCGATTGCCGAGCTCACCATGGTATCGGTGCCCGCGGCGGTGCCCGTGGTGGCGACGATCCCGTTGGCGCCGTTGGCCTGGTAATTGGTCAGCCCCAGCCGCGTGCCGAGCTTGCGCTCGAAGTCGTTGTTCACGAGCACGATGCGCGCCTCGATCAGCACCTGACGGACCGGCACGTCGAGCCGGTGCACCAGCCGCTGGATCTGCTCCAGGCGCTGCGGCGTGTCCTGCACCAGCAGCGTATTGGTGCGCTTGTCGACCGTGACGCTGCCGCGCTTCGAGAGCAGCGAATGGCCCTGCGACTTGATGAGCGCGGCGAGGTTCGCCGCTTTGGCGTAATTGATCTGGATGTACTCCGAGCGCAGCGGCTCGAGCTGCTGCACGGCATGCTCGGCGGCGAGCTCGGCCTTCTCGCGCGCGGCGAGCTCGGCCTGCGGAGCCACCAGGATGACATTGCCCTGGTGGCGGTCGCCGAGCCCCTCGATCTGCAGAATCACGTGCAGCGCCTGGTCCCAGGGCACATCGTGCAGGCGCAGCGTCACGCTGCCGTGCACCGAATTGCTGACGACGATGTTCTGGCCGCTCGCATCGGCCAGCAGCTGCAGCACCGCGCGCACCTTGATGCTCTGGAAATTCAGCGACAGGCGCTGGCCGGTGTATTTCGGCTGCTGCGCTCGCGCCTGGGCCTGCGAGACCGGCCGCAGCTCGACGACGTACTGCGTGTCCGCCTGGTAGGCGAGTTCGGTGAAGGCGCCCGCCGCATCGATGGTGATGCGCGATCCGCTCGGCGTGCGGGTCACCAGGAAATCGGTCACCGGCGTGCCGAAGTCGGTCGCGACGTAGCGTCGCAGGAAGCGCCCCGGCACAGCGGCATGGTTGAAGTCGACCACCACTTGGTTGCCGACCTGGCGCAGGTTGACCGGGATGTGCGGGTTGGAGAGCTGGACCATGATCCGCCCGGCGCCATCGCTGCTGCGGTGGAAGCTGATGTTGCGGATCTGCCAGGGCGCGCTCAGTCCGGCGCGCACCGCGGCGGCGCTGGCGGCAGTGGCCTCGGCCGCGGCGACATGGCCGTCATCCGAGCGCGCCGCGCCCGGGCCGAGGGTGACGACGATCTGATCGCCTTGCTGATGCATCCCGTAGGTCACCATCGAGTCGAGGCTGAGCACGAGGCGCGAACGGTGACGCGTCGCGGCCGCGACGATGGACTCCAGGCCGCCGGATTTCACGCTGATCTGGTTGGACGGCAGAGCGAGCCCGGTGTCCGGCAGATCGATCACGATGCGCGCCGGGTTATCCATGGTGAATGACAGCGGTTTCGGCGCCGGCCCGGACAGCTGCAGCGTGACTTGCATCTGGGCATGGGGGAGCGGCTGCACCTGGACCGATTGCAGCGCGACCTGAGCGTCGGCGGCGCGGGCGCGGTTGCCCGCAACCATCGCCAGACCGAGCAGCAGGGACAGGGCGGCTGCGTTCGCGACGCGAGATTTCCGCGTGAAGACTTTCATTCTCGAACTCCCTGCATGAGCGTTCGCTACCGGATTGTTCACTGACTGAGTCCCAGGGCTGCCGGCCGTTTCATGAACCCGCCGAGACCGTCGGGGACGATCTCGATCAGCCGGATTTGAGTGGGGGTGATCTGAATGATGTGGCCATCGTTCTGGCCCATGTAGTTGCCGACCGCCACGCGGTGCACGATCCCATCCTTGGTCTGCACCAGGCCGTAGACCGCGTTGCCAAGCCGCATCGTGCCGACCATCTTCAGCGTGTCGAGCGGGAAGCGCTCCAGATACTGGCGCGGCCGCGATGTGTCAGGCCGTATCGAGCCGACACCGGTCGGCTCGCTGGGCACGAACGGCGAGCGCATGTGCTGGTCGGTGTACGTGAAGGTCTCGTATTTCGGCACCTTGGGCAGCGGCTCGACCCGGCCGCCCGGCTGCTGATCGACGCGCGCGATGAAGCGCTGCACGCTGCTATCGCCGCTCGAGCAGGCCGCCAGCATCAGGCAAGCGAGCGCCGCGCAGGTGCGCATCAGCCCTCGGGTGTGGATCTGAGTGGTCATTCCGGTCTCTCCGCGCGCCTCAGCCGGGTCCCCGGTGAGGGGGACGGGCGAACTTGTGCTTGCTTGCGCGCCGCGCGGCCATCTCGTTTGCCGTGAGATAGCGGTAGGTCTTGGCCGTCAGGGTCAGCGACAGCTGATCGTAGGCGTTCTTCGTGATGGGTTTGATCTGGATGTCATGCAGCGTCACGATGCGCGACAGCGCGGCGATGTCGCTGACGAATTCGCCGAACTGATGATAGCTGCCGTTGAGCTGCATCTTGATCGGCAGCTCCGCGTAGAACTCTTTCTCGCTCTCCTTGCCGGGCTCGAACAGCCTTTGCTTCAAGCCCGCCGCGCTCGCCGTGTCCGAGATGTCCTCGAGCAGGCTCGGCACCTGGGTCTTGCCCGGCAGCTGGCGCAGCAGGGCGCCGAATGAGCGGCGCAGCTCCTTGAGCTGCTGGCGGTAGACACTGAGGTTGGCCGCGACGGCGTGCTTGACTTCGAACTGCTGACGCAGCCCCTGCTCTTCACGCTCGCGCTGCAGCAGCTGCGGGCGCACCGTCTGCCAGACGAACAGGTACACGAGGATCACCGTGAGCAGCACGAATGTCAGGCCCACGGCTCCGGCCCGCACCGCGAACGGCCAGCGGCCCGGCTCGCGCGGGTCGAGATCCCGCAGTTCCTCGATCAGGTCCTGGACGTTCATGTGCCGTGCCCTCCGTTGGCCGCGACGCGGCCGGCCGGGGCGCCCGCCTTGCCCGGTTTGGCGGATTTTGGCGAGACCACCTGCGCATCCAGCGTGAAGGACGAGCCCGGCGAGCCCTTGCCGGCCTGGATCACCTCGAGCTCGGCGTTGGCGAGCCACTGGGAGTGATCGATGTTGCGCATGAAATCCGACACCCGGGTGCTCGACTGGGCCACGCCCTTGAACTGGATGTGGGCGCCCGTCTCGCGCACCTCGGTGAGGTACAGCCCCGGCGGGACCGTGCGTACGATCTGATCGAAGATATGTACGATCTGCGGCCGCGAGCGCTGCAGCTGCTCGATGACCTGCATGCGCGCGAGGAACTTGCGCTTGGTCTTCTCGAGCGAGTTGATCTCGCCGATCTGATGATCGAGCAGCTGGATCTGCGTCGTCAGCAGGTCGTTGCGCTCGATCTGGGCGCTCACCAGCGCGCTGTAGAAGAGGCGCACGCCGAAGGTCACGACGACGGCGCAGACCGCGGCGGCGGCCAGCGCGATCAGAAAGGCGAGCTTGCGCTCGTTGCGCTCCGCCTCACGCCAGGGCAGCAGGTTAATCCGCGGCATGTCAGTCG